>CAIJTV010001404.1:0-2347 GCA_903823635.1 uncultured Planctomycetaceae bacterium | reverse complement strand
TTGCCGTTGCGAGCGGTCGTCTTGATGTCACGAAGTCCTTTGCCGCCGCGCAGCTTTGGCACCTCCTCGGCTAAAGTCACCGCAGCCCGAGATGCTGTGTTGTTTGCGTTGAACGGTATCGGTTCTTTGTTGCCGAATTCTGATGCTAACGTGGACGCGGGAGGTGATGCGATCGTCATTTCGGGCGCAACCGCTCGGTCGAACGTTGTCGGTGGAAAGAATGCCATCCTCGTGTCGTTGGAGTCCGCATCCGGGTCGACGGTGACGGCAGGCGATTTTGGAGCCGTAATGACTCTGGGCAGTGGCAATAATCTCAACGTCACAGGCGACGACGGTGCATTTGCGTGGACTTATGGCGGGTTCACTGGAAACGTCACGTCGTCAGCCGGTAGCGCTGTTCTCGTGACCGTTGGAACGGCGACGCAGGCTGTCGTCCACGGGAAGGACAATGCACTTGCCGTGACAGTCGGTTCGTTCGATGGAACGGTTACGGCGGATGATGAGTACGCAGGAATCATCTCATTGTTGAACGCTTTGGGGACGGTCTCTGCCGGAAAGGGAGCGATGGTCGTTGCCGATGGTTCCGTCAACGTTGAGGCCACGGCGGATGAAGACCTGCTTGTCTGGGCTCGTGGTAACGTCAATGGGACGTTCAATGCCGGAAGAGATGCTGCCGTTGTTTCGCACGGAACGTATGACGCTTCGCTGTCCGCCGACCGCGACATCGACTTTGCTTACGCAGGAACTTCGCTGAAAGGTTCGCTCACGGCTGGCCGTTGGATCGGCGATGGATCGACCTCACCGCCCGGAGATCCGACCGAAATAGATGACGTATTCTCTCACGGTGACATTCTGGCTCAGATTCTCGCGGGAACTTCGGCCAGCAGTGATCCGTACAAAGGCCGCATCGGAACTATTGCGTCGATCGGCAACGCTGGTGGAGTTTACACCGCACAGCACATCAACCGCATTCGTACTGCCGGGATTGTGACGGCATCGATGCAGACAAGTTCTGCGTCGTTTGCTGGCACCAGCGACGGCAGCGGCCCATCGGGCGGTTCCGGCACAACGATCATTCTTCAAAACCAGTCCACACTGGCGACAGACGTTCCGAAGCCCGTTCTGGATCCCTCAGAACGCGATGAAGTTCTGGCTGATGCGGGTGCGGATAAGGCGGATGCCAATGCCGATCGCCAGGAAGTCATCGTTGCATTGGATCTCAACCGTGTGATCATTGCGGCACTGCGACAGGCGATTCTGGATGAAGTGGCGGCGTTGCGAGCGGAGATTCGTGAGCAGGCTGACGAACTTCATACTGCAGTGGACACTGCAGTGGATTCGGCTCAGTGGTGGACGCAGGTTGGGATCAGGGCGGCTCGGGTTTTGATTGAAGGCGTGTACCAGCGTCGTGAGGCCGGGTATCTGAATGAACAACGTCGCTGGGAGGAGTTCCGTGAGACGGCGAAAGATATTCTGAATCAAGGCGTTCAGAATTGGGCGTCCCTGCGAGCTGCAGCGCAGACCGCCTTTGAAAAAGGCGACACGGAAATGGAGCAGCAGCGAAATCGGCTGTTCGCGTCCGAAGCCGGTCATCTGCAATGGCACGAGAACCGCTGGCTCGAAGACAAAGCCGCAGTCGACCGCGAAATTGCCGGATCCGTGGAAGCCAACGCGGCCGCTACGCAAAAAATGCTTGAAGGCGTCAAACTCGCACTCGACGTCGGTGGGCTTGTTCCGGGAGTCGGCATCGTTCCAGATGTGATAAGCGCCATGATCTCCGCCGGACAAGGCAACTACGGCGAAGCTCTTTTCAGCCTCGCCTGTGCGGTTCCATTCTGGGGAGACGGGGCCAGAGCCGGAAAGATGATGGCTAAAGGAGCAACGGAAGGCGTTCAGCATCTAGATGAAGCCGCCGAGATCGCTTCCAGTGCTGCAAGACGCGCCGACGGAGCGGCGGATGAAATTGTTGAAGCAGGGGATGAGGCTACGGATGGTGTTGATAGCCTTCTGCACTCACTCTATGATGACTACTGGCAGTTTGGCAGAGCCATCTCTGCTGATGAGGCCAGTGCATTAGCCAAGGCCGAAGGTTTCGGATTTGAGATCGGCAGAAACTCCCGTTTTGAGAATGCTCGAAATGCGGTAGTTATCGGAAAAGACAAACTGAAGGATGGCATGGTTAACACGGTCGAACTTGCAGAAGAAATCCAACATGGATTAGACCGTGTAACAAGTCAAGCATCTGCGTTTATGCGGCGGTACGCAAAGAGTGGGCTATCACCCAATAAACTAAACGATTTGTTCCATGCAGAACACTTTGAAAGGATCATTAGGAATTGGGAGTTGG
>CAIJTV010001403.1:0-2540 GCA_903823635.1 uncultured Planctomycetaceae bacterium | reverse complement strand
TATGCACTTGGCAGCACTCGATTTGATGTGTCAGTACGAGTTGTTGTTCCAGCAGCATTGTCGGGGATCCTTGCGGCGTTCCTGCTGGCATTCTCTCGAGCGATCGGCGAAACGATGGCCGTCGTCATCGCGGGAGGTCAGCAGCCAATCGCGACTCTGAATCCGCTCCGCGGTGCTCAAACGATGACGTCATTCATGGTGCATGCGAGTACTGGCGACAGTGCAGCCGACTCGATCAGTCGCATGAGCATCTATGCGATCGGAATAGCCCTGTTTGCAATAACCTTGACCATCAACCTCATCTCCGGCTGGATTCTTCGCCGCTACCGTGAGGTCTACCAATGAGCGAACAGAATCCTTCCGGCAAATCGGCTCGCACCAATGCTGGTTCCACCAACGGCGCGCCTATCAATGGTGAGTCAGCAAAGAGACGACCGGCTGTCAGTTTTGTCTCAGGCGGTGATCGACATATTCGCAGCCGGCTGATGCTTTCAAGAGTCTTCGCCTGGCTGTGCCGCTTTTCCACCTACTCGGCACTTGCTGTCCTTGTGGTGCTATTGGCTGCGATCCTCTACAGCAGCATCGGTCGGCTTTCGCCGGACTTCGTGACGAACACAAATTCAACAAGCCCTCTAAAGGCCGGAATTCTGGCCGGGCTATGGGGTTCGTTCTGGCTGATTCTGTTTACTGCGATGTTCTCTGTTCCGGTAGGGGTCGGGTCAGCGGTGTACCTGGAAGAAATTGCCAAAGACAGCATGCTGGTCCGAATCATCAAGGTCAACCTTGCAAATCTGGCCGGGGTGCCATCGATCGTGTATGGAATTCTGGGATACACCGTCTTCAGAACTTCTGCCGCAGCAATTGCAGCACTCTTTGATGGAAAGCATGTGATCGGCGTCCTTGGGCTGTTTAAGGTCCGTCTCTCCAAACTTCCGATTTATGAAGACAATATCCTTGTCGGAGCCCTGACTCTAACACTGGTTATTCTACCAACCGTGATTGCTGCTTCGCAGGAGGCACTTCGATCTGTGCCTGGTTCCATTCGAGTTGCTTCGCTGGCCCTTGGTGCAACACGATGGCAAACGATCTGGCGTCAGGTAATTCCAGCGGCCCTTCCGGGGATCTCGACCGGCGTTATTCTTTCAACATCACGTGCCATTGGTGAAGCAGCTCCTCTGATTATGCTGGGAGCCCTCACTTATACGTCCATGTGCCCTGGCGGGATTGAGTCTCCCCTGGAACTGCTGACCAAACCTACACAGTTGTTGCACGCCCCGCTGGACCAATTTACAGCGATGCCAATTGAAATCTACGACTGGTCCAAACAACCTGACGCTCGATTCACAGCCGTGGCGGCCTCCGGAATTGTGGTCTTGCTGGTGGTCTTACTCTCAATTAACTCTGTGGCCATGGTCGTTCGACACTTTGCCAGCCGACGGCTGAAATGGTAATAGTTTCGTTCTGGAATGTTGCAAAACTACTCCGGATCGAATTGTCCCGGCTCATCTCCTCCCCGGAACAACCTAACAGGGTTCCGGTTAACTGATGCTTTTTCATCATGCCAACACTCTCTTCAGGTAACGTTCCGCCATCTGTCGCCGGCGTTGATCGGGATCTCGATATGTCAGCACATCCTGCTGCGATCGAGGCCAGGCATCTGGACTTCTATTATGGAGAGCATCAGGTTCTGTTTGATGTCTCCCTGACAGTTCCAGAGCGGTCCGTGACCGCGTTGATTGGTCCGTCCGGTTGCGGAAAGAGTACTTTCCTTCGGACAATGAACCGGATGAATGACTTGATCGAAGGCTCTCGGTGCCAGGGGGAAATCCTGGTGGAGGGCCAGAACATCATGGACCCGGCGGTCGACGTTGTTTTGCTGCGAAAACACGTCGGCATGGTCTTTCAGAAATCGACCCCGTTTCCCAAGTCGATTTTTGACAACGTGGCCTATGGACCTCGCGTCGCCGGCGAAAAGAACCGAGCGGTACTGGCCGACTTAGTCGAATCCTGCCTCCGGAAGGCGGCGCTTTGGGAAGAAGTGAAGGATCGCCTGACGACTTCCGCCATGTCGCTCTCCGGCGGTCAGCAACAGCGATTGTGCATTGCCAGAACACTGGCAACGGATCCTAGAATCATCCTGATGGATGAACCGGCATCGGCCCTCGACCCGGCCAGCACCGACCGGATTGAAAACCTGATCGGAGAATTGTGTGCCAATTACACAATCGTGATTGTCACTCACAATATGCAGCAGGCCTCACGAGTCAGTCATCAAACAGCCTTCTTTTACAAGGGCAAACTGATTGAGTCCGGCCCGACCATGAAAATCTTCACACATCCCTCCGAGAAGAAAACGGAGGATTACATTACAGGTCGATTCGGTTAAGGCAACAGCTGAAATCCCCTGAAAAGGATCTTAACCGACGGCAGCAACGGCACTTACTACTCAGCGGCAGCGACCGGAAACTACCTTTTGACATAGGCTCTGGGTGCCACAGTTCAGGGCCAGCAGCCCACGTCTTAACAATAAGTTTCCTGCC
>CAIJTV010001402.1:0-1680 GCA_903823635.1 uncultured Planctomycetaceae bacterium | reverse complement strand
CCCTCGGGGGAGAAGGTGGCCGATAGGCCGGATGAGGGGGGCCTACCAGCAACGCGCTAAAACGCCCCCTCTCCCCCAATTTTTTGCAAGAACGCTGCCATGTGACACCACGCCGCATCCGCAAAAAAGTCGGGGGAGAGGGGGCAACATGGCGCTGTCCAGTTAACGTTTTTCCTTATCAGCCCTGCAGTGGTTCTTTGCCGATGACACGCTGCCACTTGGCAAGGAACTCCGGGTTGGATTTCAGCTCGGGATTGAGAACTCCGTGCGGCCATTTGCCGAGGGACAGATCCAACATACTCTGACAGGCCGTGCGGCCGATGTCGCGAAACATCTCGTGCGTCCATGCAATAGAGTGCGGAGCCAGCAGGACGTTGTCCAGATCTCCGAAGCGATGCGGAGTAATGACCGGCTCCACTGCGAAGCAGTCAAGCGCTGCTCCGGCAATGCGATGAGACTTCAGCATGTCGTAGAGAGGATCTTCATCGACGATTCCGCCACGAGCGGTGTTTAGCAAATAAGCTTCGCTCTTCATCCACTGCAGCTCTTTGGCGCCGATCAGTCCTCGAGTTTTGTCGTTCAGTGGACAGTGAACAGAGACGAAATCCGAAGTTCGCATCAGCTCTTCGAGGCTGACAGAACGCACGCCGATCGATTCGAACGCTGACGCAGGCAAGACAGGATCGAAGGCTATGGGTGGTTTCATTCCAAAGCCGTCCAGCAGTTTGACCAGACAGCGACCGATGCCACCCAACCCGATCACACCCAGAGTGCGATCACGAAGCTCGCAGCCCATGTAATTTGTGCGAGCATCCCATTCACCAGTTCGAACCAGTCGATCCTTCGCCACCAGTTGGTGAGTCAGCGCGAGCATCCAGGTAATAGTTGCTTCGGCGACAGGCCGGTCCACCGCACCGGCCGTGATCATGGCGAGAACGAGGTTTCTCGTGCACGCGGCGACATCAACGCTGTCGTAGCCCACTCCAAAGCGACCGATCGCCAGAAAATCCTGACTGTCCGCCAGGCTGCCCTCGGTCACGCGCGGAGTCAACACAATGGAACCATGCTGGCCATGCAGCTGATCCGGCGAGATCTCAGGCTGATGCTGCTCAAACTTCGAAACGGACACGTGACTGTGACCGTCAAAGATACTGAATCCCAGGTCTGCAAATCGCGGTTTTCCGGCGGCATCGTAAAAGTCACCAGTGAGTGCGACATGAAAGGCAGAACGGTTAGACATTTCGTAGCTCTGTAGACGGGGCAGTTTCGTAGGCTCAATGAGGTGCGAACCTTAACTGCGAAAAATCCAGATCACAACCGAGCGATCGATACGCGCAATCTGAGTCTCACCGCCACCGGCAGAAAACATCGTGTTAACTTTTGAGATGTCTGAGTTTTAAACTCCTTCATGATTCTGAAAATCCTGTTGCATTTCCCGCTCTCGCTTTTCCAGTTCTGCCTTTTGCCGTCGGGTCAGGAATAGAACGATAGTACCAATCACAATAGCGAGCATCGCAATCCCGAGAATGAACAGAGAGCGACGGCTCAACTTTATTCCAAAGACCTTTTCACCAAGGATCAGGTCATCGGCGGAGTTCGAACCGGAGGAGGAGGAATCGGCGTAACTGAATTTGCTCGCATCTTCCGGTGGGATTGTCGTTATGGTCGTGAGATTTTTTG
>CAIJTV010001401.1:0-7434 GCA_903823635.1 uncultured Planctomycetaceae bacterium | reverse complement strand
TCCCGTTGAATCAACCACCGAGTGGCATCACAGCAAACCTGTCCGCTGTGGAACGTGATGGCCTGAACCAGCTTCTCTGCTGTTTCCTGGACATCTACGTCGTTGAAAATGACTGCAGCTCCCTTGCCGCCAAGCTCACACTTGACCGGGATCAGATTTCGGCCGGCGGCTTCGGCAACCATACGGCCCACTTCTGGAGAACCAGTAAAGCTCAAGCGGCGGAATTTTGGATTCTGCGATAAAGCAGCTCCCGCAGTTTCGCCCAAACCAGTGACAACGTTCAGCACGCCGTTTGGAAGCAGTTCCAGTTCCTGAATCACATGGCACAAGTACAGTGCTGACAGCGGAGTATCTTCGGCTGGTTTCAGCACGCATGTATTCCCTGCTGCCAAGGCCGGAGCCAACCCCCAGCCAGCCAACAGAAACGGGAAGTTCCAGGGAATAATGAAACCACACGCACCCCAAGCCTGACGGCTGACCCAGGCTTCATGATTCTTGACGGCAATGACCTGTCGGTAGTTCACTGCCTGTGACAGATCCGCAAAGTAACGGAATGTATCGATGAAGTTCTGCACATCGCCCAGTGCCTGGTCGTAGATCTTTCCGCAGTCAAGAGCTTCAACGGTTGCGAACTCAGCTTTTCGGGCTTCAACGGCATCCGCTATTCGATGCAAACAAGCAGCTCGTTCCGCCACCTGCATTTTTGCCCAGCCACTGTTATGGAAGGCGTCAACCGCGATGTCCACCGTTTTGTCGACATCAGCCTTCTTGAGACTGGTGACTGTCGCGATCTTCTCGCCTGAACCTGGATCAAGAACATCAAAGGCCTGGCCGTCTGCGGCTTCAACCCAGCGGCCACCAACAAAAGACTTGTGCAGGGGTGTCGCCAAAAATTTGGCTACAGCCGGAGCGATCGCATTTGTTCGCTCAATTGAAGATGTCGACATCAGGAATCTCCTACCGGTGGACGGCAGTCATGCCGCAGAAAAAAGGGAAACGTCAGCGGAACAGTAAGATTTCCCGGCGCAAAAAAACGGATCCATAAAATGGGTCGTCGCTTTAACGCTGGCGAATTCATTTGCTGTTCGTTGTCCGAGAACTCATCGAAATAATACACCGCTCTGTTCGGATTGTGAATTCAGAGCGGCCCGGAACTGTCTGATCGTGAACTCCTGGTCTTCATCCGGTCGGGCTTGTTCTTCGTTGCTGGCGAGAGATTGGTGAAACTGGTGAATTTTGGGATTTCCGGGGCCGATTTCTGCGAGGAAAAATGCATTCGGAATGCTGCAGAAGGCGGATCGTTCGGTTGATTGTCCAGTATCCCTGGCTACCCATCGAAGACGTTTTCCTGCCCTGACTTTCTTCTGAAGATGTCAGGACGGTCTCATTGGGCGCATTTCTCTGGACACCGTATCATGGAAAATCGTTGGAGCCTCTGGAGTTCGCGCTCGGGATCTTTCAACATTTCATGGGCTTCTGGCGTTCACGGTGTTTCTGTGGCACGAAGGTGGCTCACATCCCGCTTCAATTGCCGCAAATTCGCTGATGATGAGAAGCATGCTAAGAACTCTTCCAATATGAAACAGTCCGGCTCAAATTTGACTTCTTCCAGTCTGTTCGTTCCCATCTTACTGCGCGCTGGCGGTGTCTTTTTTCTGGGGTTGATTGCGCTTTGGTTCCCGGAAGTTGGACCTAACAGAATTCTGCTGGCTCTCCTGTTGATGTTCGTTGTCGCGCCAATCGCAGCGTTGTTGGAATTCTTTCTGCCGCTGACTCGGTTCGGTCCGACTCAGCCTCCGTTTGATATCGTGGTTTGCGTGACTCTGATTCACCTCACTCCCGCCGTCTGGATCCCGGCGCTCATTGCAGGGGGATTAAGTGCGAATTCGACCAGCGTGCATTTATGCCGAAATGCTTTTTGGCTTTATCCGATCCTGAACGTGACATTTCTGGTTGGGATGGCGTTTGCGGCTGTGGTGAATCAGGTTGAGCACTGGCTCCTGCCAGTCCTGGCTTATTTGGCTTGCCTGCCCTCGTTGATCTTCTACCTGCACTGGAATATTCGTCGGAATCAAGAGATGACCAGTCATGGTCAGCAGCTTCAAAACCTGGCCTTGATCGCGGGCGGTGTCGCGCATGACTTTAACAATATCCTGACCAGTATCGTGGGGTATGCGGAACTGGCAAAGACGCAGTTGCCGGAAGATCATGAAGCAGAAGAGTCGTTAACCATCCTGCTCGAAGGCACACAGCGAGCAAAGCTGTTAACCGGGCAACTCTTGTCGTTTGCCAATCGTGAGCTTCGCACTGTCGCTGAAATGGATGTGGTGCAGGAAATTCGGGAGTTGATTCCACTCCTTTCTTCGGTGTTGCCCGGCGGTGCTGAAATCAAACTTTTGGCAGACGAACCCAACATTCTGATTCGTGGCGATCGTTCGCAGATTCAGCAGATCTTTATGAATCTGATTTTGAATGCTGGCCAGGCGATGGCGAATCAGCGTGACGGAGTAATTCGGCTGAATGTTCGAAGAGTGGCTGATCAGCCGACTGACGCCCCATCCTGTGAATGTGTCGTATCGGATTCCGGCTGCGGGATTTCTGCTGCCGACCTTCCTCGCGTTTTTGAACCATTCTATTCATCGAAAGCCAAAGGTCAGGGACTGGGGCTGGCCTGTACTCAGAGAATTGTTCGTGACCACGGGGGAACGATTCGAATCAACAGTCAGTTGGGAGTCGGGACGGAGGTCGTTGTCTCTTTGCCCGCATTGCGAAGTACAAAATTGAGCGACAGCGGTGTTTATAAGCGAGGCGGAACAGAGGGGAAATCTCTTCGATTACTGGTCGTTGATGACGAGCAGGATGTGCGAGATGTGTTGAGGTTAATTCTATGCCGGATGGGGTATGACGTTCAGGCTGTGGCAAGCGGGCCCGAGGCAATCTCTCTGTTTCTCGCAGCCGATCAGAAATTTGACGCTGTCCTGATGGACTTGAGAATGCCCGGAATGGATGGCTGGGAATGTCGTCGCGAGTTAACTCGTATTCGTCCCAGTGTGCCAGTCGTCCTGGTAAGCGGGTACGCTCCGGAACGTCCCTCAGGAAGCGAGATTTCCGATATGCCGGACGTATTCCTGACAAAGCCTTTCACAAAGAATTCTCTGGCGGCAGTACTGAATCAGGTACTGGAACCGCAGGCAGCCGAATGCAATGCCGGTTAAGTGTTTGATTGAGTCTAGCCAGGCCAGCTCGCTGCGAGTTCGCCAGCGGAGCATGTCCACTGCCCAGTTCACTATGAAGGTTTGATTGCCATTCCTGAGCACGCATCGGGCATTGCTGTTGTCAGCACGAGAGCCCCGAGCCTGATCGGTTGGCCGCAGTTCGTTTCTGAAACTCACGAATCCATTCGCGAGCTCGCGTGGGTTTCGTCCATCATAAAGCTGCTGATTGCGGAAGGCGTCATCGTTGGCTTGTTCGGCGACAATTAGATAGTTCGCGGCTTCTCATAGCGAAACGAACCTTGAGATCAAGGATCAACAGCCGCTCATTGCTAAAATCGCCGGTTTCGTTTTGCGACAAACGCTGGTTCGACGTAAGGCACAAGCGGAACAAGAATCCCTGCCCTGCGTCAAAGTTGCCTCATGCACAATTTTCTTCATCGCTTCGACGTCAAGCTGCGAGAGCCCACAGTTCGCGGGGATCTCGTGGGCCTGCGGCGATTTCTGATCGAGTTCTGGTATTTTGGATTGAAAGAAGCGCGAGCATGCTTGTTTGTGGTTCTGTTCTTCGCGGCGGTGTTTACCGTTCCCTCCGATGGCGTGTTGGGAATAGCCCGATATGACGCATTGCTGTTGATTGCCCTGATGATTCAGGCGTGGATGCTGTGGGCTCGACTGGAAACAGTGGATGAACTTAAGGCAATCTGTCTATTCCATCTGGTCGGACTGTGTCTGGAAATCTTCAAGACATCGGAACACATTCAATCCTGGAGCTATCCGGATGAGGGCTGGTTCAAGATCTGTGGAGTGCCCCTGTTTTCTGGTTTCATGTACGCAGGAGTTGGGAGTTATCTCATTCAGGCATGGCGGTTGCTGGATATCAGAATTCGGCACCATCCTCCTTACTGGATGGCGACGCTGCTGGCGATTCTGATCTACGCCAACTTTTTCACGCACCATTTTATTCCTGATTATCGTTGGCATCTGGCTGCCGGCACTGCAGGTCTTTATGCACGATCCACGGTGGTGTTTCGCCCATTGGATCGTGATCGCCGAATGCCTCTCCTGTGCTCATTTGTGCTGATTGGGTTCTTCGTCTGGCTGGCTGAAAACATCAGTACATTCTTTCGTGTCTGGCAGTACCCTCACCAAATGGGAGCCTGGGCTCTTGTTCATGTCAGTAAATGGACATCGTGGTCATTGCTGGTCATCATGACATTCACGATCGTTGCCCACCTGAAACACCTGAAGGAGTCCGTCAATGTTCCTGACTGAGCTATTGAATACGCGGAAAAATCTGCTGGCTGCCTGGATTCTGTCTCTGCTGATTTCTCTCGTCTGCGATTCGATTGCGTTCGCTCAGAATACGACCAACTTTCCAACCATCGGCCGAGTGGAACAGTTTGATCCGCAGTTAGAAGAACTGATCGCCAAAGAGGCCGTGATTCAGGTGCTGTGTGGTGGCTTTGAGTGGGCGGAAGGTCCTGTCTGGGTGCCAGAAGAAGGTAACAATTTCGGCGGTTACGTTTTGTTTTCGGACATCCCTCATAACGCCGTCATGAAATGGCAGGAGAGCATTGGAGCATCAGTCTTCCTGAAGCCCGCCGGATACACTGGAGCTGCCGATTACGGCAAAGAACCAGGCAGCAACGGTCTGGCGCTGGATGCAAAAGGTCGACTCGTATCCTGTGAACACGGTGACCGCAGAATCTCCGTGCTGACAAAAGACGGCGGAAAGATGACTCTGGCGGATCGCTGGGACGGCAAACGCTTTAACAGCCCCAATGACTTGGCGATTCGAAAGAACGGCGACATCTTTTTTACCGACCCCATTTATGGACTTCCGGGACATGCTGATGATCCCCGTCGGGAGATAGATTTCTGCGGGGTGTATCGACTGCAGCCGGACGGAACTGTGAGTCTTCAATGCAAAGAGATCTCTCGACCAAACGGAATTGCATTCTCGCCCGATCATCAGACGCTCTATGTGGCCAACAGTGATGGTCAGGATGCGGTCTGGAGATCGTTTCCGGTTCAGGAAGACGGGAGCCTGGGTGCGCCGACCATCTTTTTCGACAGCACCAAACAGACTCAGATCAAGTCCGGCGGTGGTGATGGATTGAAAGTGGACAAGCACGGAAACGTGTTTGCAACGGGGCCCGGCGGCGTCCTGATTTTGTCACCTCAGGGGAAGCTGCTCGGGAGAATCATGACGGGTGAGCGAATCGCTAACATTGCCTGGGGTAATGACGGTAGCGTTCTCTATCTGACTTCGGATATGTACTTGTGCCGAATTCAGACAAAGACCGTTGGCTCGGGATTCTGAATCTTATTCGCTGGACTGACTGCGCTGCGGACGTGAAGATGCTCCGGCGATCTGAGATGGCGGATGTGCTGTGCCCAAAAGGTGAAGAGACATGAGTGACGATTCAGACGATCTGAACAGCCGGTTGATGAAGGAGTTTTCCCGCCGGGATAAGAAGGCCGAGCCCGTGAATGTACGTCCGGCGACCGAACTGATTACAAGTTCCCCCAATGAGGCGACCGGTCCCAAGCAATCGTCCGCTCCATCTGCGGCGGATGTTGAACGTGATCAAATGGGAATGATCAATCGATTGCGACTGCGTAATGCCGAGTCGGCTCATCAACTGGAGCGTGCTCGGTTGGCCTATCGGACAGAGATGCAGTTGTTTACTCATCAGTCAGATGCTGCGATCCGAGAAAGCCGTGCGTTCTGGGATGCGAAGTCGGTTGAAGTGGCTGAAACAATTAAGACCTACGTCCAGGCAACCGTCCGTGCTCTGGAAATCGATCGCCTGGATTCACGAAACTCGGATATGCAGCGAGCCTACGAAGTGGCATCCTCTGCTCTCGAAAAAGCCCGGACATCTCGACTACCAGAGGTGATGAAAGATCGTTTGATTAAGGATATTCTGGACAACTTTGAACGCACCTTGAGTCGGATTCAGAACGACACGATTGTGTCGAAATACGATCTTGATTAACCCCGTAAGTTTCCGTGACGACTCTGACCAATGACCAAGGATCCGCGCATAACTGCTGCTGAAACAGAGGACGAAGAAGGCCTTGACGGTCGGTGGTTCATCGCGGGCGGTATCTTTCTGTTTCTCGCAGGATCAGCCTGCGGTGCCATGCTCTACGCGTTCGGAATCGCTGGTCGCCATTTCAATATCTCCGTACTTCGTGGCGGGTTGTTAACATTTGGCGTGATCACTCTGTGCGTCGCCGTTGGTTCTGTGCTGATGACAGGACTGATTCGTCTGTTGGGTGTCCTGTGGCCTCGTTCATTGACGTTCTGGTCGGAAAATCGATTACTCCGCCGAGCAAAAAAACGCGCGGTCAGAATGCTGGAGCGAAAGCATCATCTGCAGGAGGAGCGAGCACGACTGACGGCAAAAATGCAGGCGACGTTTGTCATGGAAAAGGAGTCCGCCAAGGTTGCCAATCAGCAAGCTTTGACAGAACTTCGCGGAGCACTTCAGACATCGATGGTTCGCAGCTGCGAGATTGTTTTCGAACATCTCAATCGAACGCTCGATCAGTATCATGACCTGATCGCAGAGATTGAGAGTTCACCGTTGTCGGCGGTGGAGAAAAAGGAATTGCTGGATTCGTTGAGTGCTCGACTGGACGTCGATTCGATGGAACAAAAACGCCGATCGACTCAGCAGATGATGGAATCCGCGATCTGGGACGTGAGATTCCGGAAGGCACGGCTGTTAGCGAAAAAGAAATCTCAGACGGCCGTGGACTACCTGCAAAAGCTTCGTCAGCGAACAGAAAGCCACAAAGTGCTGCTTCAGATCGACGCGATGATCAAAGAGTTCTCGGCCGGTTGATCTCTTTGGACTGCTGCAGCCTGCTGCAGCTTTCCAAACCACAGCCTGCTGTGGAGAACCGTTCTGAAATCACCGAGTTTACAAACTCTTCGTTCGGCAGCAGGCTGCCAGAACCAAAGCGGCAGCAGGCTGCCGCAGTCCAAGGAGGAAAATTCCTCGCTCTACGCGGCTTGAGTTTCTATCGCGGCGATAAGAAGAAGCGAGCAACCCTTCCCTCCAGTAGCCTTCTGTGATTCAGTTCATCCTTGAGTTGGCATTCCGTTTTCAGCGATGGGCAAGAAAATGGATGGGCAAAAAAATGAGATGATCTGAAACTTGTTCTTGCCGGACGACGGATCTTGCTGCCCAGGCATTTCTTTGCC
>CAIJTV010001400.1:0-1986 GCA_903823635.1 uncultured Planctomycetaceae bacterium | reverse complement strand
GGGCAGGATTCGAACCTGCGGACTCGTGGTTCAAAGTCACGAATTTCTACCAACAGAAACTACCCCGCAGTGAACAGCTGTCATTGGGGAGATGTCAGCTTGAAGTGTCTCGCGGGAATTGAACCCGCCTATTCGGGGTGGAAGCCCGATGCCTTTGCCTCTCGGCCAGAGACACATGTCATTCGTCATCAGCAATCAATCATGTCACGAGATCGATTGCTGAGTTCGAAGTCAGCGGAAGGAGAGGGAGTTGAACCCTCAAGGCCTTGCAGCTCATCCGTTTTCAAGACGGTTGCCATCGCCAATTGGCTTGCCCTTCCGAATGATTCTTCACGGAGTGCTAATTGCGACGGGCTGTTCGCGGAATGCGTTCTGCGAACAGCGTCGATTGTTGCCGCGTAGAGAATCAGTAACTGCGGAGGCAGGATTCGAACCTGCATGTAACTCCTTAACAGGGAGGTGCCTTACCAGTTAGGCCACACCGCAAAGAGGGATTCCCTGGACACACGTTTGTTGTTCAGCAGTCAGGATGCGAATCCAGCTTCAAAGGCATTTCTGACTAACGAACAATTGGGGCCGGACAGATTCGAACTGTCTCCATTCCGATTAAAAGTCGGACGTGCTGCCGTTACACCACAACCCCGAATGAGTTGTGGAGCCCGTTTCAACCGTGGACAAATTGCGAACATGAGATCACCTGTGAGTTAACAATGTTGAACTGGATATATGCAAGTAGCTCGGGATGGAATTGAACCATCACCGCCGCCTTATCAGAGCGACATGCTGCCGATACACCACCGAGCTGTGATGGGGCACGAGTGACGCGTGTGGGATTCGAACCCAACCTGACCAGAGTGAAAGTCTGGTAACCTCACCAGAAGTCGAACGCGCCGATGAGAAATGAATTGCACGAGCAGAATTGCAGTGGGGCAGTGGGGCAGATGGTGCTCGAATCCATCTCCTCTGGTCTTCAGCCAGATGCTTTGCCGTCTAAGCTACTGCCCCGCGTTTGGTGATCGTGAGCTGTCAGTTAAACGTAGCCGGATTCGTGAGAATTCGGATGTCTGACATTGGGGCGTTCCGAATTCTCACGAATCCGGCTACGAAAAAGTCTTACGCATCGGGCACGAAAAAAGCCCGGTGTTTGTGACACCGGGCTTCGAAAGGGATTCCGAACACGACCGAGAGTCACAGGCGCAAGTGCTGATTGGAAAAAGTATAGGCGGCAGCGACGCTATTCTGTTCCTGTTCAGCAACTTGTCCTTTGAAACTCGATCGTGAAATCAACATGGAGGCACCAACATCCCTTTGAAAGTTGTCCTGCAGCGACAGGAGCAAATGTGTAACGCGGGTAAGACGCTGGACGCCGCGATATGGTTCGCAGTTTTTCGAAAGAACTTTTTCTTGTGGTCTTATTCGTGGTGCGGACTTCAGTCTGCTTTCGGCGCGCATGGCTGTCGCTGGTGGACTCGTTGGCTGAAGCCAACGCTACGATGGAAGAAGTTTGTTGGCTGAAGCCAACGCTACAATGAGTCCACGGAAGAATGAGAAGCACTCAATCGCCTGCGGCTTGCCGTTAAACGAATCAACGCTGACTACTTTGCCGTCTTGTTTGCCGTCTTGCGGATTGATTTCCCGTTGAGCACTCCTGTTGCCTGACCGTCGTATACGGCGAACTTTCCGGCCACGAGCACGTAGCGAATTCCTGATGGCGTCAGATAGGGCTGGTCAAAAGTAGCTCGATCGCGAAACGTTGCCGGATCAAAGATGGCAATATCGGCGACGAGATCTTTCTTTAGCAGTCCGCGATCACTCAAGCCCATGATCTCAGCCGGTAAACCTGTTGCACTTCGAATGGCGGCCGCCAGAGAAAGGACGCCTTGCTCAATTGCATATCTGCCGATCTTGCGCGGGAAAGTGCCGAACGATCGTGGATGAGGCTGGCTGGACGTGGGCACCTTGGCTCCTCCGTCGCTGGCGGTTGCG
>CAIJTV010001399.1:0-7641 GCA_903823635.1 uncultured Planctomycetaceae bacterium | reverse complement strand
TCAAGACATCCGACTGGGTTATCGACATCGGTCCGGAAGGCGGAGCAGGGGGCGGTCGCGTTGTCGTGGAGGGAACTCCGGAAGACGTGGCTCGCTGTGTTAAATCACATACCGGAATCGCACTTCGCACAGTGCTGCCCGATCTCAAACTTCGCGCCAGCGAGAGGCTAACTGTCAGCCCTCCGAGCACCAAAACACTTTCGCAACTGTCGGCTGAGACTCCGTTTTCTAACACGACCTCGATTCGTATCACCGGAGCAGCGCAGCACAATTTGCAGTCGATCAATCTGGAAGTTCCGCGAGAACAAATGAGCGTGTTCTGTGGCCCCAGCGGTAGCGGAAAAACATCGCTGGCGATGGACACGCTGTATGCCGAAGGGCAACGTCGCTACGTCGAAAGCTTGTCGGCTTATGCACGCCAGTTTCTGGGGCAGATGCCAAAACCTCGCGTCGAAAGCATTCAGGGACTCAGCCCGGCGATTGCGATCGAACAAAAGACTGTCGGCTCAACGCCGCGTTCGACAGTCGGCACCGTGACGGAAGTTTACGACTATCTGCGAGTGCTCTACGCACGACTCGGAGTCATGCACTGTCCAAAGTGTCAAATTCCGGCCGTGCAGCAGACGACCGATCAGATTGTGGACAGCATCCTGAATATGGAAGCCAGCACAAAGTTGCTGCTGTTGTCGCCGATCGAGGTTGATCGTTCGACTGCATTCACAAAAGTCTGGGATCGCTTGCGGGCCAACGGGTTCGCTCGAGTTCGCGTCGACGGGACGACTTACAATCTGGAAGACGTTCCGGAGATCGATCATCGCCGAGCACACACCGTGGCGGTTGTTGTCGATCGAATCTCGGTCGACAAGAAACAGCGTACAAGAATCGCCGATTCCATCGAGGCCGCGCTGGATCTGGGCAAGGGCGTGATTCATGTGGCCATCGCCGACCCAAAGAAAGAAGAGCCGAAGTGGAGCCAGCAGCGATTCAGTCTTCACTTATCCTGCAGCAAATGTCAGCGTTCGTTTGAACGACAGACGCCGCAAAAGTTTTCGTTTAACAGCCCGCTGGGCTGGTGCCATGTCTGTGAAGGTCTGGGAAAGGAGTTCGGTGCCAACCAGGCAATGCTGGTGACAAGTCCGGAGCGAACTCTCCTGGATGGAGCCATCGGAGCCTGGCCGGATCCAAAGACGAATGCCTCGTTTCGAATGATCCTGCAAGCTCTGTCGACAACGTTCGAGCTTCCTCTGGATCAACCGTGGTACTTGTTGAGTCCAACGCAACAACGACTCATCCTGTACGGCGACAGTGAGAAGTGGGTCGCGGTTGACGATTCGCGAGCTTCGGAAGATACATCCGGTGTCGGGAAGGCTCGCAAGGAATCACGATCGGCCGGTTCGACCACGACATCAGCATCGTGTCGAGCTTTTCGATTTCGCTACAAAGGCTTGTATCCGGCGATTGAAGAGGCATCACGTCTCTCGTTTTCGCATCGAAAATCGCTGATCGAAATGGCGGGGGAACGCGACTGTTCGATGTGTAATGGCAGCCGACTCGAAGCCGAAGCGACAGCTGTTCGACTTCGTAACGTCACGCTGCCTCAGCTTTGTCGCATGCCGCTGTCGGAAGCTCTGAAGTTTCTGAATGGCCTGCGACTCAGCAAAGAAGAGAAGAAAATTGCTGGAGATCTGTTAAATGAGGCGACTCATCGCCTGAATTTTCTGGTCGAAGTTGGACTGGATTATCTGACGCTGGATCGTTCAATGCCCACGCTTTCCGGCGGAGAGTCGCAGCGAATTCGACTGGCAGGTCAGGCTGGACGATCGCTTACGGGAATTCTGTATGTGCTCGACGAACCAACCATCGGATTGCATCCGCGCGACAATGGCCGATTGTTGACGGCATTGAAGCGTCTGCGAGATCTCGGCAACACGGTACTGCTGGTCGAACATGATCGAGAAGTTCTGGACGCGGCCGATCGACTCTTTGATTTCGGCCCCGGCGCTGGTCGACTGGGTGGAACCGTCGTCGCGCAGGGGACACCTCGCGAGATGCGAAAGAACAAAGCCTCGTTGACCGGCAGTTATCTGGGCGGATCGCGACAGATTCCTGTGCCGATGGTAAGGCGAGTGGCTTCGAACGCACCGTCGATTGTTGTTTCGGCTTCTACCATCGTCGTTGAGACAAATGCAAAATCAGCGAAGCCTGCGGTAGCCAAACGCGGTAAGAAGTCGACGAAAAAAACGGCTGTAGAGACAACTCCCGCAAAAAGTATTGCCACAACGCAGGACTTCCTGGAGCTGACCGGTGCGTCTCAACACAACCTAAGAAATGTCGACCTGCGAATTCCTCTGAAGACGTTCGTATGCATTACCGGCGTCAGTGGTTCGGGGAAAAGCTCGCTGATCATGGACACGCTCGCACCGGCAGTGGCCCGCAAGTTGAACATGGCGGCCGAGGCTCCGGGAGCTTTTCGAGATCTCCGAGGGGTTGAGCATCTAAGCAAGATTGTGCTGGTGGATCAAAATCCGATCGGGTCAACTCCGGCATCGAATCCTGCAACCTACACGGGTGTGTTCGATGAAATTCGGGAGTTATTCTGCCGCATGCCGGAGGCCAAAGTGCGAGGCTATCGGCCGGGACGATTCAGTTTTAATCGTGCGGGCGGACGTTGCGAAGACTGCGAAGGTATGGGCCAGCAGAAAATTGAAATGCATTTTCTCCCCGACGTTTGGGTGGAATGTCCAACATGCCGCGGTCGACGATTCAATGCGGAGACGCTGACTGTTCGATTCAACAACTGCAGCATCGCCGACGTACTGGAAATGCCCATCAACAAAGCGCTCGAGCTGTTCTCCAACGTGCCGAAGATTCGTGGCCCATTGGCGACACTCGATGCCATCGGCCTGGGTTATCTGACTCTGGGGCAGTCGGCACCAACGCTCAGCGGCGGGGAAGCTCAGCGCATTAAGCTGGCTGCGGAACTGTGCCGTCCGAACCGAGGACGCACGTTGTATCTCCTGGATGAGCCAACCACAGGTCTGCATTTTGATGACATTCTGAAGCTGTTGAGTGTTCTGAATAGTCTTGTCGAGCAGGGCAATACTGTTGTTGTGATTGAGCATAATCTCGATGTCATCAAAACCGCCGACTGGGTAATTGACCTTGGTCCGGAAGCCGGAGCTGGTGGAGGTCAGATTGTTGTTCAGGGCACTCCGGAAGATGTTGTCAGCTATGCAACGCAGGGAAGTGTGCCTCGATCATGGACCGGCGAATTGCTGGCTCCGGTCCTGGAAGAATCTCGGCGCGGGGTCATCGAAACATTCGATGCGGAATCTGTCAGTGCGAAAAAGCAGGGCGATGTCAGCATCGAGCAGCTTGGAAAATCAGCCAAGCTTCCGTGGGAAACCGATGGTCGCAAATGGCATACGATCGAACGCATTGCTCATACAGGCCAGGCATGCCGTTGGGACGGAAAGGCGCTGGACTATGTTATCGGTCTGCTGGAGGATCACGAAGACCTGGCTCCGACCAATTGGAATGACAGAGCGACGGTCGAAGTCAAAGCCAGCAAGGGGCTTGGTTGGTTCCTGCATGCTCGCACGGGCGGTGAGTGGTTGTTGTCGCTGTGCTTCCGAGTGAAGAAAGGCGAGTTCACAACGGAAGATCTCGACAGCAAGCTGGGCCTGATTCCTTTGGATGACATGGAAGAGATCCCTGTTTATGGTCGTGAGCCTCGTGTCAAAGCACGCGATCTGAAATCTGCGTGGCAGGAAGTGACGATTAAGGTGTGGACCAAGTCTGAGATCGACACTGAAGCGTTTCGAAAATTCGTCAAGCAGGCTTTGAATAGTTACCTGAAACAAGCAAAGGCCGATGCCGCAAATCCGGAAGACTTGATGCCGTGGAAGCAACTGGGACGCAAATGGCATTTGATGCGGAAAGGGTTGCCGGGGACGGGACGCGTTCCGTGGGAGTTTGGCCTTCTGGAAAAACTTCTGCCCATTATGGAAACGGCATTCGACAGCTGCGAAGCCGACTTTGGCATCCGCAGTAAGATCAACTGGATGCATCCGAAGGATGGCCAGACAATTGCCGAACTGCATACCAAACGATCCGATGGAGCAGACCTGATCGCCTATGCTCCGGCGGGAAAAGTTACAGTGGGTTCGATCGCAGCAATCGGGACGATGCAGGAGATTGAACCGCACAAAGGCGAGCGCGATCAGATTCGTATTCGCTTCACCACGGAAGCTCAAACTTCAGTTAAGGCATTGAATGAATTTCTGGCAACGATTCGGAAGCTGAACGGGACCTGATTTGCATCTATGATACTGCTGGAGATACGCTGCCAACTGTGGAGCGTCAGGTGTGGTATTCTTCACTCTGAGCAAATTGAAGCCAGTTGTTCGCGGGATACCTGATACACGAACGCCTCAATCGTAGCCGCGTTGAGAAAAACACCTGATTCCTCTGTGGCCTTTTATTTCTGACTCTCCCCGTCAAGGAGTTTGTTCGACATGCATTGTGTTTATTCCCGGCTGTTGAGGTCCACCATTTTGCTTTCTGCAATCCTGTATTGCTCCGGCGCGGCCCAGGCGGAGCGTTATCGCGTCTTCGTAGGCACTTATACAGGTGGCGACAGCATCAGCAAGGGCGTCTACTCGTGTGAGTTTGATGCGGAAACGGGCAAACTATCAGAGCCTGTTCTGGCGGCAGAACTGATCAATCCGTCGTTTCTCGCCATCCACCCCAGCGGGAAGTATTTGTACGCGGTCAATGAAGTCAGCGAAGGACCAGGCCGAGGCAACGGCGCTGTCACTGCACTGACGATCAACGCCGACGGAACCTTGACAAAGATCAATCATCAGGCGTCAGAAGGCGGAGCTCCATGCCACTGTAACGTTGATTCCACCGGAACCAATCTGTTGATTGCAAACTATGGCGGCGGCAACGTAGCGGTTTATCCGATCTCTGAAGACGGCTCGCTTAAGCCTGTCTCCTGCAATATTCAGCACGAAGGCAGCAGCGTCGATAAATCTCGCCAGGGAGCACCGCATGCTCACTCCATCAATATCAGCAGTGACAACAAGTTTGCCTATGCGGCCGATTTGGGCCTCGACAAAATCATGATCTACAAGCTGGACGCAGAAGCTCATACGCTGACACCGGCTAGTCAGCCCGCCGCGTTGGTCACTCCTGGCGGTGGCCCACGTCACTTCGCAATTCATCCTTCCAGCAAGTTTGCTTACACCAACAACGAAATCACGATGGTAGTGACCGGGTTCAGCCGCAATCCGGAAGACGGTAGTCTCAAAGCCATTCAGGAGATCTCCACAATTCCGGCTGGTTTTGATGGACGCAAGAGTACTGCAGAATGTCTGGTTCATCCCAGCGGCAAGTTTCTCTATGTAAGCAACCGCGGACACGAAACCATTACTGCATTTATGATTGACCAGGAAACCGGTTTGCTGACCTACGTGGAAAATGAGCCAACCGGAGGAAAGGAACCTCGAAATTTCTTTATTGACCCATCGGGCAAATGGTTGCTGGCTGAAAACCAGAACAGCGATACGGTCTATGTTTTCTCAATTGACCAGCAGACCGGTGCACTGAAGCCGACCGGCGACTTTGTTACGGTCGGTCGACCCGTTTGTATTCGCATGGTGAAGCTCTGAGATTGCAGCCGATGCTGGGTTACTGCTTGAAAGAGTTTCGTGATCCGGTTCTAATGGCCCCCACAGACATGATGGAATTGCTTTTCATTCCGGGAGGACTTTCAGATGAATGAGAACCCTGAGAATTTCCCACTGGTTGAGCGGTTTCACAAAGCGGAGCATCTTGCGAGAGAACTCAGTGAGCATCTGCGACAGGCCTTTCTGCCAAAGCTTTCCGAGCTTCGGCATGCCAGCAAAGTTGCGGATGCCACAGAAGTCACTGACAAAACGATGCTCGATAAAATGACGGCGGTCCTGAGTGCGGAAGATTTTGCGTCAGACATTTTTGAAAAGCTGACGCTTTATCTTCACAGCATCGAGCGTGAAACAAAAGAAATCATGGGTGTCTCGGAGTAGCCCCGACTGGATCTTGCAACAGAACTAACAAAACGAAAGCCCTCTAATGGATGAGTTCATTCAACTGCTCACGAAGCAACTTGGTCTAAGCACTACAGATGGCCAGTCAGCAACAGGCAATATTCTGAAACTTATTCAGAGCCATCTCGATCCCGCGTTGTTTGCTCAGATCAGCGAGAAGTTGCCGGGAGTTCAGGGACTTATTTCCGACGCAGAGGGCAGTGCCAAGGAAGGCGGGCTGATGGGATCACTCACGTCGCTCGCCGGTTCTTTGCTTGGAGACAAAGCCAAAGGGATCGCAGATGTCACCGCAGCACTCACCAAAGCCGGTGTCAGCGTCGACAAGATTCCTCAATACCTGAAGATGCTGGTCGACTTCCTGAAGAGCAAGCTGGGGAATGAACTTTTCGCCAAGTTGGCGGCAAAGCTGCCAGAGCTGCTCGGGCAGATGAAGTAGGATGGTCTTTCAGGCCGTCAATTCGTCAAGTCCCGTTGTCGACGACGCCCTGAAAAGGGCGTCCTTGATTTTCACTACCTCGGAGCGCGATGAATCCTGTGTTCTGCGGCCCACGATATTGAAATAGTCTCTGTCCATGACCATTCTTGATTT
Source organism: uncultured Planctomycetaceae bacterium (assembly GCA_903823635.1). Lineage (GTDB taxonomy): Bacteria > Planctomycetota > Planctomycetia > Planctomycetales > Planctomycetaceae > SXXK01. The sequence goes on along the minus strand of CAIJTV010001399.1, from coordinate 960 downwards.
TCATGTCCCCGGAAGTGCATGCGAAGGCTGCATTGCGATTGGCAATTTTGATGGAGTCCATCGCGGCCACGCGGTGATGCTGCAGCAGTTGCGATCTTTGGGACGAGAAATTGCAGGGCCTGCGGTCGCGATTACTTTTGATCCGCACCCGATTGCAGTTTTGCGTCCGGAATTCACACCGCCAGTTCTGACCACAATTGAAGATCGCAAAGCGCTGTTGCGTCAGGCCGGGGCTGATGAAGTGATTGTGCTGCCAGTCACAAGCGGTCTGCTGGAGATGACGGCGGAGCAGTTTTTTCGTGACGTTGTGGTCGGGAAGTTTAAGGCTCGAGGTGTCGTCGAAGGTCCCAATTTTCATTTTGGAAAGGATCGACTCGGAGACGTCAACCTTCTGCAGGAACTCTGTCGAGGTCGTGGAATCCAATGCCATATCGCAAAGTCTTTTGACGAGGCCGGCAGTATGGTCTCCTCCAGCCGAATCCGCGAACTGATCTGTGCTCGAGCAATGGCTGCTGCAGTGGAATTGTTGGGCCATCCCTATCGACTATCGGGCGTTGTCAAACATGGAGCGGAGCGAGGCAGGACCATTGGCTTTCCGACGGCAAATCTGGCCGAGATCCAAACCCTGCTTCCCGCTCACGGCGTCTACGCGGGGGCAACTGAGATCAACGGGAAGCGGTACCCAGTGGCCGTGAGCATTGGCCCGAATCCGACGTTTCGAGAGCACCGTGAAAAAGTCGAGTGTCATATCGATGGTTTCAGCGGAAATCTTTACGACCAGAAACTGACCATCGACCTGCTCAAGGAAGTGCGAGCACTGCAGTCATTTAGTTCTGTCGATGAGTTGATCTTTCAAATTCGCAGTGACGTAGAAATCTGTCGTAGTACAGCAAAGAGTGCCTTTTGATTCACCAAGGCTCGCTCACCAGAAATCACAGTCCGGCATTGCACAGGCTTGCC
>CAIJTV010001398.1:0-17282 GCA_903823635.1 uncultured Planctomycetaceae bacterium | reverse complement strand
TTCATCTGACGATGAAATGATGATCAAAGAGCTCGAACAGGAGTCCATATTGAAGAGCGGTGCCGCGAATCTTAACGTGCTGCGCGTCGACATTAATCAAACAACTGATCAGGAGCTTCGAGACCTCTGGATTACGACGAAGCAAAAAACGGATCTGCTGCCACCCGCAGCCGTGGCCCGGTCACTGAAAGGAAAGGGGCAGACCATCAATCATTGGCATGGATCTCTTCAGGAACTCAGATCTTCTAATCTTTTGCGTTCTCCAGCCAGAAGCCAACTCCTGCGACGTCTTCAGGAAGGCGACTCGATCGTCTGGCTGATGCTTCGATCATCAGATGAGCAGCGAAATGCGAAAGTCAGAGAACTCCTGAATACTCAGTGCAAAGAACTACCACGACGCATTCAGTTACCGGAGGGCATCGGATTGCCAGGCTCAGAACTGTACTCAGAGGTTCCTTTGCTACTTCAGTTTTCCGTGCTTGAAATCAACCCGAATGACCCAGAAGAACAGTATCTGGTCCGACAGATTTCCGGACTCAAGATCGATGCTTTTCGGGAAGGGAGTCCGCTGATCGTTCCCGTGTTCGGGCGGGGACGCGTTCTTGAAGTGATCCCCGGAGAACAGTTGAACGCAGATTTGATCCACGATCTGACTGAGTTTTTATGCGGTGCTTGTTCCTGTCAGGTTAAAGAACAGAATCCTGGCTTTGATCTCTTGCTGACCACCGACTGGAATCAGGCTTTGTTTGGGGAAGGTGCCGAGCGTCCTCCAGCAGATGCTGCGATCGGCAACGGACAGAAGAAAACGCCCGAACTGATACCTATTCCATCCGGGCGTTCAAAAAAGCAGCGTTAGACGTGGTTTGATGTCGTCAGTACTTGGCATGGAAAAACTATTTGGCAATTGTGGCCTCAAGGACCTGCGTCATCCATTTTCCGCCTTCAAGGAATGTCATGACGGCCTGATCTCCGCCTTTCCGCTGTGCCGCGGAGACAGATTTATCAGCCTCGCGTATCAATGAATCTGACCGCACTGCAATTCCACTCTGCGGCGCGTAGTACGCTACTCCAATACTGCACGTAATATGTCTCGACGGATCTATTGTCGACAGTTCTGATCGGATTCGACTGCGAATTTGATCACAGACCATTGTGAGCATATCCGAATTCACATCCTTGAGAGTGATGACAAACTCATCGCCGCCGTATCGGACGACAGAGTCAGAAAGTCGAACACACTCACGAAGGATTGCGGTTGCCTTCTGCAACAGCATATCGCAGAACAGTGGGCCCGCTTCCTGATTGAGCCCTCGAAAGTTATCAAGATCAATCAACAGCAGCCCAATGGGAACCTGGTGCTGATGAGCCTGATCGATAACGGAACTCAATGCAGGTTCAAGCCAGCCACGATTGAAGGCGCCCGTCAGGTTATCCTTCCATGCGGCCTCTCGCACATGGAGTGACTCTGCCGTTTCGAGTCGAATTCTCTCGAGGCGTTCGATCCTCGGATTTGCATTCACAAGTCGCAGTTGGCTGGCCAGCGCAATCTGTCCCAGTAATTCCTGAGCCTCTGCCAGGATGGATTCCAGGGCCGGAGGTCTGCCGACATCAATTCCGAATGTTGCACTCAGTTCTCCGACTCGTGAATCGATATCGGCAAGGACGCGGAAAACATCATTGGGACGCAATGCAAAGACCTGTATCAGGAGTCGTTCGATATGTTCTCTGCTGCAACTTAGATTGTGGCTGACTTCTTCGAGGTATTCAGAGACATGCGTTGCCGTGATCAAGGCTGCGGGCAAGGAGGTGCTGGATACGAATTTTAGTGGCACCACTCTGTGAGCCGATGCATGGTGAACGCCGATTGCGTCGATGAATTCACTCTCCAGATTCCATTTTCGACACAAGCCCTGGCTCACTTCCACGTGAGTAAATCCCAGCCATTCCTGTTCCCGTTGACGCTGAGTACGTTCGTCCTCTGGCTCCAGAACGTTTTCCACATAGGCTTCGCCGCAGGTATGCAGTAACGCAAGTCGGCCAATGTCCTGAAGCAGTCCGGCCAAAAACCAGTTTGCAGGATCCACCTTACCTCCCTGCCGCTCGCCCAGAGCTTCGGCAACAGCGGCCTGAGTCAGCGATTCTCGCCACACCATCTGATAACTGCGACGTAAGTTGAACGAGTTGCGGTTCTGGTATTCGGCCAGACAGAATCCCAGAACAAGGGTGCGAACCATCGTGGTCCCAAGTCGGGGCACTGCCTGTTCAATGGAATTTGCCCGAGTTCTCATGCCAAGCAACGCAGAGTTGGCAGTCTTCAGAATACGTCCTGCGATCGCGGGGTCGGTACGGATCGTTTCAATCAGTTGGTCATAGTTTGGATCTGGGTCGCGAGCGATCTCCACAATTCGGGCCGCTACTTCCGGAAGGCTGGGAATTCGCTCTGACGCGAGAATGGATTCAAGAGAATAGGGCACGATCTGCTCCGGAGAATAATCTACAGGGAACGACCTCGACACATTATCAGCCTGGCACATGAACAAGGCCGGTTGCATTTTTGCAGCATTGCTATCGGGTAAATGCCCGGCAACTTGCGGATCGATTTACCCCAATTGCCCATATTAAACGAATGCTGCTGGTCATGCCGATTGTGAGGAATTCGAATTCAACGCTACGAATCAAAAGACGACAGGGCAGGCCAGGGTGCTCGAAATAATGGATGAGATTGATGGCCCCAGCCCGAGCGACAAGACTTTTGCCTGATCGCTAAATTCGGTTAACTCCACCGTAACTGAGCAGTCCCTGAAATCACAATTTATGCGACATCACAACGGATTCCGGTAAATCATTACCGAGCATTGCTGACCACGTCGCTGTTTTTGCCGATAGCCGATTGCAGGTGCGTAAATCGGCCTCCAGCACATTCACTGTTCGGAAGCAGCTCAACTTCTGAGTCGCCGGTTGTCTTCGGAGCGAATTCACATGCGTTTTTGGTTACTTACCTGCGGAATCATGATCATCTCTTCGGCGGCGTCATGTCACGCCCAGCACGGAGGATGGAAGTCCGATTATGCCGAAGCATCCACTGCGGCTGAGAGAGAGGGACTACCGATTCTTCTGCATTTCCAGGCTTGGTACTGTGGGCCATGTCAGCGGATGGACCGAGATGTTTTCCCGCACGCGGATGTTCAGAAAGCTCTATCTACAGGATTAGTTTCTGTTGAAATTGACGTCACGAAAGAACCGGACCTGGCTGCGAGGTTTGAAGCATCAACTGTGCCACGTGACGTCGTCGTGTTCGCGGATGGGACGGTGGAAACGTTGAACATTGGCTACATGAGTCGTGCAGCGTACGTCTCTCTTTTGAGCGACACGGCAGATCGCGGCAAAACCAAGATCAAGGTTAAGCCTCGGGGCGAAGAAGATAAGCAAAAGATCAACGACGATCCCGTTCCGAATCCGACGGATCCGTCATCTCAAACTGCATCCCCTCAGCCACCTGTCGAGAGCGATTCCGAAAAGACAGTGAAGCCAGAGCCTGAGAATGCTGAACCATCAAACGAGGAGTTTATAACGGGACTGGACGGATATTGTCCGGTCCGACTCCACGATGCACGAGAATGGACACCCGGCCTGGAGTCGATCGTCGCTGATTATCGCGATATTCGCTATCGATTTGCGTCAGAGTCCGATCGAGACAAGTTTCTGAAGAACCCGGTCGCGTATGCTCCGCAAGATCTGGGTTGTGATCCTATTGTTCTCACGAATGAGGGCAAGGCGGTTGCGGGCAGGATTCGATATGGTGCCTTCTTCGACCAGCGTCTCTACCTGTTCAATTCGCAGGAGAATCGAGAACTCTTTAAGAAATCCCCATTGTTGTATATCGAGATTCGCAGCGCGCTGAAGGCCGATCAGATCGAGGACATTCGCAGACAATGACCTGTCGCAAGCTGACACGTAGCTCAATCAGGGCTTCAGCATTGCCTTCAGGTCTGACATCGCTGTTTTGTTTGTAGTCGTTGTGCTGACAACTTTGCCCTTTGCATCGATTAGCCATACCGATGGGGCGCGAGCAACTCCCCAGAATCGAATCAGAGGGCTGTCCCAGGATCTTTGTTGAACATTAGGAAAGAAGATCTGCTGGCCCGGGACATTGTTCATTTCCATGAAAGAATTCAATGTCGATTCGTCCTCATCCAGGGCGACTCCGACGATACGCAATTGATCAGAAGGCCATTGGGAGCGAATCTTCTCGAGCACAGGGAGAAGCCCCTCAGAGAACTCCGGACTGTCTGACTCCCAGAAGTAGATTAGTGTGGGTTTCCCCGGAAAATCGTCTGCAGAAACAAATCCGCCGTCAGCCGTAGGACCAGAGAATTGTGACAATTGCTGCCCAACAAGAGACAGCCGACGCAAAGAGGCAGTCGCATTTTGCCCCTGTTCTGTCTTGCCAAATTTTTCTGCCAATGCCGTGTAGCAAAGCTTACATTCGGTCATCAGGCGTGCAGAGAGCTCGGGGTCGTCTGTAGCATTGGCATGCAATTCACAGCTGCGGGCTGCTCCGAACAGGAGGCTTACGGATCGCTGTGTCTGTTCCGGGAAACGGTCAGCGAATTCGCGTGCCCAACGAGACAAATTTTCGAACCAGACTGGCTTGGCCTTACCATGTAAACCCGCTTGGGTGTGTGCAAACTTGGCGATGGTGTAAACGCCTTCGGCGGCCGCAACCGATTTGGGATCACGATCATTCAGTGCCTTAACGTCAGCATAAAGCTGATCACTCTCGGTCTCGCCCCCAAGTAACGCCAACTGGAACCTTGCTTCCAGCAGTTGCCCAATGGCCTGATGGAATTGTGGCTTGCGAGCCTCATCGTCCATGGTGATCCGAAGAACATTCGTCGCCATTTCAACAACCCGCTCATTTCTTTCACGGCGAGCTGCATTCACATCCTTTGTATCCGCCGGAAATGGCGCAATTCGAAGACGCTGAACTTCCTTCAAAGTCTTTGTGGCATCGTCATCCGGAAATGGCGATTTTTCCGTCGTTTTGTCCGAATCTGTACCCCCGGAATTGCTCTCACCGACTGTCGCCTTGGCGGGGCTTTCGATTGATGCCGTAATCGCCTTGACCGACTTTCCGGGGGAAGGATTTCCCTCAGCAGTCTGGATTTCTTGGGAGTGTTTCTCTGCAGCATTTGCTGGCGTTTCGGAAACGCCGCCCTCATCGCCACCGCCGCAGCCCAAAATCGCCCCGGCAATTAACAAAGAGCCAGAAAGTTGCTGAAATCGAATCATGGACATCAACGTCGATCCTTCGCTGCGTCGGTCTAATTTCTTAAGTTTGCCCCCCGGGCATCGGCCTTGGTTCTATCGAAAATCCGACTTTGTGGAAATACGAATTTGCCGGGAACTGCATGCCGTGGCATGTTCATTGCTATGCTTCCTGATTGTGGAATCGACCTGAATGTTTCGATAGCCTTCGTGCACGGAGACTCACTGGCGGCTCCACTCATCAAGCCTGTTCATGGTCGTCAATAGCCCTGATAATGACTTCTCTTCAAGGATGCGACTCGGTGACTTCTTCAAAAACGGCAGTTATGGTTGACCCGAGGCAGTTACATGTGCTTGCTATCCATGCTCACCCAGACGACATCGAATTCCAATGCGCTGGAACACTGATGAGACTAAGAAAACTGGGGTGTCGCATTTCTGTTGCCACGATGACCCCGGGTGACTGCGGCAGCGCGGAGCACAGTTGTGAAGAGATCGCTGCGATACGCCGCGAAGAGGCCCGTAAGGCTGCGGCGATTATTCAGGCCGAGTGTCATTGCCTTGAATTCCGCGATTTGTCGATTGTTTTTGACAACGACAGTCGTCGACGTATGACGGAGTTTCTTCGCCGCGTTGTCCCCGACATTATTCTGACCGCCCCGCCGATAGACTATATGCACGATCACGAAATCACTAGCGCCTTGGTTCGTGATGCCTGTTTTAGTGCATCGGTGCCAAATTACCGCACTTGCCAATGGGATCCCGCACCTCCCACTAAAAAGATCCCCTGGCTCTATTACGTTGATTCGATCGAAGGAATTGATCACTTTGGCAATCGAATTCCGACGGACTTTGTAATCGACGTCAGTGACGAATTCCCGGAGAAGCTCGACGCTTTGGCATGCCATGCCAGCCAACGCGAATGGTTACGCCGACAGCATGGCATGGACGAATATCTTGACGCCTGTAAACGCTGGAGTAGTCAACGAGGGAACGAGATTGGTGCGAAATTCGGGGAAGGGTTCCGTCAATACAAGGGGCACCCGCATCCTTCCAGCAACATTCTTGGGGAACTGCTGGGACTCTGACATCTTCTGTGGGAAAGCCAACCGGTGGAATATTCGGGACTCATCAATGGTATTGATCGGGCTTAGCCAAGCGGAAAGTTTGGAAAAGGCGTAAGCCTTCGCCACCAGCCCCTACGCAACGATCAAGTTGATTCCAATTCCTGAAAACTGAAGTTGAGTAATCTAGCCCGGATTCGCAACATTTCTGCTGCGTGCTATGCTTTTCCGAGCCGATGTCCTTGCCAGCCACCCGTATTTATCTGTTTTTGTTACCGAGAGAACTCGATCCATGTCAGACCATGCTTCCCACGACGCTGCTTCTGCCTCACAGGACACGCCACTATTTTCTGCCGTGGAAGTTGAGCAGTTTTCTGCGGATGATGTGACGGCTGGCAGCGCGATTGGAAAGATGCTGTCCGCACTGTTCCTGTACACCATTTTTGCGATGGCAATTGCCGGATGGTGGACTCATTCGTCGATCATCGCTGACAACGCTTATGGGTCAGGTGCGGAGCAGGGCGAAGCGGCAGACCATGCAGCAGAAAAAGCTGGTCATTGATTTGCGCTGAGACCGATCGCGGTTGCGGTTGCGTATTCGCGAGCATGTGAAATGGTGATTAGGATCTCGGCGATCTTTCTTTCGTTCGCTATCCGCGAAGCCTCGCCGCTCAGTTTTACTGTTGGTTGCCCGGTGTGGAGTGCGATGATCTCCACATCGTGAAAAGTGATGCCCTGGACGAATCCAGTGCCGAGTACCTTCACGACGGCTTCTTTTGCAGCCCAGCGTCCGGCAAAACGAACGGCTGAATCTCGATGCCGCATTGCGTACTCAATTTCCACTGACGTGTAGCATCTCTGCAAAAAATGATCGCCATGCCGCTCGATCATGCTGCGGATCCGCTCAATCTCAACAATGTCAGTTCCAATGCCGAGTATCATCGTTCTCTACACAATCAAACAGATGGAAGTCAGGTGGCAGAGCAGGGGCATAGCGTTTTCGGGGACAGAAAATACAGTTCTGATTCGACAGTCCATTAACGCAAACCAGGAGATGCCCCGGGCAAGGATCCTTGTGTCATGGCCCTTGAGCAGTCCACGTTATTTGATGGCTGGTCGATGCGATCGATTTGAATGGCGGTGGACATGAACGGCAATGGCTGCGAACGGGTCGGCCGTCTTCGAAAAAGGGCGTTCCCGGTTTTTAATACGGGAACTCACTATTCCGTTGAGCGTCGATTAAGCGCCGTACTTCTCAAGACGCCCTGCATGGGACAGGGCCTGAAGCATCAAATACTTGGCTTCGAACATACCCAGTTCGCCGACTCGGCAGGCTGACTCACCGAACTGCTTTGATCCGTCGAAGCGGCAAATGTCAGACACAAGCATGGTAGGGACCGGATGGCCACTGTGAGACTTCATCTTTGCGGGAGTACTGTGGTCTCCTGAAATAATCAGGACGTCCGGCTTGAGAGCGTTGATTCGCGGAATCGCCGAATCATATTCCTCTGTCCGTTTTACCTTCGCGTCAAAGTTTCCATCTTCACCAGTGCTGTCCGTGTATTTGAAATGAATGAAGAAGAAGTCGTATTTCGACCAGTTCTCCTCGAGGCACTTCATCTGATCGTCGAGCGTGTGTCCGGCATCCAGGATTTCCATATCGACAAGGCGTGCGAGGCCACGATACATCGGATACACCGCAATCGCAGCTGCTCGAGTTCCGTAGACTTCCTGAAACTTTGGTATCGGAGGCATCTTCGCAATCCCCCGCATCGTTAGCAGATTCGCTGGTGCATCATCTTTCAGGATAATTGCAGCCTGTCGCATGAACTCACTCAGTATCTCGGCCGTCTTCTGAGACGCGGCATCCGCGCCCTGTGGCTTAATTGGCGCAGCTCCGGTTCGCTGGGGGTCGGTGTCGTTCACGCGACCGCCCAGTCCATCGCCACGAATCACGATGACCAGCCGATACTCCTTCACATGACGCACAAAGACTTCGACACCAGGAATGGTGATCTTGTCGAGCTTTTCGCAGAGCTTGGCTGCAATGTCACTGGAGATCCGTCCTGCTCGGCGATCAGTAATGATTCCGTTGGCATCAACCGTACAGAAGTTGCCTCGAACTGCGACATCGCGATCAGTCAGGGCGAAGTCGATGCCCAATGCCTCAAGAACTCCTCGACCAATGTCGTACTTCAGTGGGTCATACCCGAACAATCCCAAATGGCCCGGCCCGCTTCCCGGGGCGATTCCCGGCAGGACAGGAATACTCATCCCCAAAACACCTCTTTGCGCTAATGCATCAAGATTGGGTGTATTGGCAGTTTCCAGTTCTGTTTTTCCACCCGGATGTAGCGGCAAGCCACCGAGACCATCAGCCACATAGAGTACGATTTTTGAATCAGAAGCACGCTGCAATCGTCGTGTCAAATCATGAATGTCGGTCATCGAAGGCCGTTCCTGATACGATAAAAGTAGAACCATGTAAAAACAGCGGTTGCAACATCGAGAGAGCATTACCCGCATTCGCGCGCAACCTAACATGAACACAGCAACAGGTTACAAAGCCTGCCGTGGAATCAAAGTGAGTCCATAGATTCGTATCGCAGATGAGATGACCAATGTTCACGAACGTCTGTTTACCAGCAATGTGCCGTGGGGCTTGCCCGCGGTCTGTGATGGGGATCCAGTTCGGCAGAATGTGCCCGAACTCATGCCATCGAGGCGAGTCAGGGCGTACGTGATCGCCCGGTATTGAGACAAAAGATCTCGAAATCTGCGAGAAGTTGACAAGTTGCTCGCGGTTGTTGCAGTTCAAACTTAGGGTCCTATAATCCGCCGGGCATTCGGAATCGTTCGGAACTCTGATCTTCTCCGACGCCTTTCATGACGTGTTTTCCTAACCTTGATTTCCGCGGGAGGAGCGTGACTCTTGGACGCTCTGCTTCGAACGTTGAGCCTGCCGGCTCAGATCCTCTCCAGAGTTCCCGGACTTGGTCCGCTGGTCAAAGTCTGCTCAACCACGGTTGGGCAAAAGATTCTGATGGCGATCTCCGGGCTATCTCTCTGTGGTTTCCTGGTCGCTCATCTCGCTGGGAATCTGAAACTGTACGCGGGTGAGCAATCGTTCAATGACTACGCGCATGCGCTGCATAGTCTTGGACCTATACTGGCTGCAGCTGAAATTGGGCTGTTCGCCATGTTTGCGCTGCACATCGGGCTGGCGGTTTCCACCGGTGCTTTAAACAAGGTCGCGCGAGGTAAGGATTATTTCATCAAGGAAACGAAGCAGGGTGTTTCCATTCTGCCGGGTGGTGCATCCTCCTGGATGATGGTGACAGGGTTGATCATTCTGTTTTTTCTCGTGTGCCACATCATTGATATGAAGTTGAAAGTTGGTCCCGGTGTCGATTATACGCCGGCCCTGAACGCTGAAAAAATCGCTGACAATGAATATCAGGCCGTCAAAGCAGTGCTGTCGACTCCTTCGCGGGCGTTCATTTACATGGTCGGTCTTGTTGCGTTGGGGATTCACCTTTCCCACGGTATCCGCAGTGCTCTGCAGACGCTGGGCATCAATCACAACCGATGGAATTTTATTCTGCACTGGTTATGCATCGCGCTTGCCTGGACTTTGGCGGCTGGATTCATCAGTCTCGTCATCTGGGCGATTGGCGGAAAATAATGAATTGCGACTCTGATCGTCAGGGTCGTCGGTTGGTGGACAGCCAGAACAGTTTCAAGAAATTTTCGAGGTCTTCCCATGGTTCGCGTGGCAAGTGACACACTGAACTCGCGAGTTCCCGACGGCCCGCTTCAGCAGAAGTGGGACAAGCATCGTTTTGATCTTAAGCTGGTCAACCCGGCGAACAAACGCAAGTTTACTGTGATTGTTGTTGGCACTGGCTTGGCCGGTGGTTCGGCCGCCGCCTCCATGGCAGAGTTGGGATACAATGTCAAGGCGTTCTGCTTTCAGGACAGCCCACGACGAGCCCATAGTATTGCGGCGCAGGGTGGAATCAATGCTGCAAAGAACTATCAAAACGATGGCGACAGCGTCTGGCGGTTGTTCTACGACACTCTCAAAGGTGGAGACTACCGGGCGCGCGAAGCGAATGTGCATCGGCTTGCTCAGGTTTCCACAAGCATCATCGATCAGTGCGTCTCTCAGGGCGTTCCATTTGCTCGTGAGTACGGTGGAACTCTGGCAAACCGGTCGTTTGGCGGTGCTCAGGTTTCCCGAACGTTTTACTGCCGTGGTCAAACCGGACAGCAACTTCTGCTGGGTGCTTATCAGGCGATGATGCGTCAGGTGGGGACCGGCAAAGTCAAGTTGTTTGCTCGGCGAGAAATGCTTGAGCTGATCGTTGTCGACGGTCTTGCTCGCGGGATTGTGGTTCGCAATCTCACAACTGGTCAGCTTGAAACTCACACTGCTGATGCGGTTGTGCTCTGTACTGGTGGTTACGGAAACGTTTATTACCTGTCGACAATGGCGAAGGGCTGTAATGTCACGGCCGCCTGGCGATGTGCTCGAAAGGGCGCATTGTTTGCCAACCCAAGCTATACGCAGATTCATCCGACCTGCATCCCTGTCAGCGGTGACTATCAGTCCAAACTGACTTTGATGAGCGAAAGCCTGCGAAACGACGGACGTGTTTGGGTTCCGCTGGCGAAGGGTGACAAGCGTTCTCCGGATCAGATCCCGGACGCGGAACGAGATTACTATCTGGAACGACGCTATCCATCGTTCGGGAATCTTGCACCAAGAGACATTTCCTCTCGTGCGGCGAAGGAACGATGTGATGCCGGGAATGGCGTGGGTGACTCCGGTCTTGCGGTGTTTCTCGACTTCCGGGACGCTATCAAACGTGATGGCGAGGACGTGATCAGGAAGAAATATGGCAATCTGTTCCATATGTACAACAAGATTACGGCGGAGGATCCTTACAAGCAGCCGATGCGAATCTTCCCTGCGGTTCACTATACAATGGGTGGGCTCTGGGTTGACTATAACTTGATGAGCAACTTGCCCGGCTTGTATGTCCTTGGCGAAGCAAACTTCTCAGATCATGGTGCTAACAGACTCGGAGCCAGTGCGTTGATGCAGGGGCTCTCCGACGGTTATTTCGTGCTTCCGTACACGATTGGCGATCATCTGGCCACATCCAAACTGGATACCATTCGGGATGATCATCCGGCCTGTATGCAGGCGATGCAGGAGGCGCAGAATCGCATCAACAAGTTGATAGCAGTTCAGGGCAAGCGGTCGGTCGATTCATTCCACCGTGAGTTGGGACTGTTGATGTGGGACAAGTGCGGAATGGCTCGGAATCGCATAGGTCTTACGGAGGCGATCGACAGAATTCGTGGTCTCAGAGATGAATACTGGCGGGACGTGCGAGTTCTGGGTTCCGGAACAACACTGAATCAAAGTCTGGAGAAAGCGGGCCGAGTAGCCGACTTCATGGAATTTGCAGAACTGTTGGCCACGGACGCCTTACACCGTGAAGAGTCCTGTGGTGGACACTTCCGCGAGGAATATCAGACGGAAGAGGGCGAGGCCGCTCGTAATGATGCAGACTTCTCGTACGTCGGTGCATGGGAATACCGCGGCACTGAACAGGAGCCTGTTCTGCATAAGGAACCGCTGGTCTTCGAAAACGTTAAGCCATCGACCAGGAGTTACAAATAATCATGAGCAATCATCTACTGAATTTGAACCTCCGAGTCTGGCGTCAATCAGGGCCTAACGAGGGAGGCAGTTTCAAAACGTATCGACTGGGTGGTGTCAGCACTCACATGTCGTTCCTTGAGATGCTGGATGTTCTGAATGAGCAACTCATCGTACAGGGTGAAGAACCGGTTGCCTTCGACCATGACTGCCGCGAAGGGATTTGTGGCATGTGCAGTCTGATGATTAATGGCCAGGCTCATGGCCCGGACAATGCAACCACGACTTGCCAATTGCACATGCGACGCTTTAGTGACGGCGACACGGTCACGATTGAACCTTGGCGTGCATCGGCATTTCCCGTTCTGCGCGACCTTGTGGTCGATCGATCTGCTTTTGACCGAATCATTGCCGCTGGCGGTTTCGTCTCGGTCAATACTGGTAATGCGCCCGATGGTAATGCGATTCCTGTGCCCGGTGTCAGGCAGGAAGTCGCCATGGATGGCGCTGCGTGTATTGGCTGTGGAGCCTGCGTTGCGGCCTGCAAGAATGCTTCAGCGATGCTCTTTGTGTCGGCTAAAGTATCGCAATTGGCCGTGCTTCCACAGGGGCATCCCGAACGTAACGCACGAGTGCTGAATATGGTCGCTCAGATGGATAAAGAAGGTTTTGGGTCGTGTACGAACACGTCCGAATGCGAAGCCGCGTGTCCTGCTGAGGTCTCCGTTTCTCACATCGCAAGACTTAATCGAGAGTATCTGCGAGCATCAATTCTTGCTGAGAATTAGATCCTGATCAGGCGGCCTCTGATGTGGCTCGCAGAAACTTTGGGCAGCATTGAGTCCTCAGCGAACGTGCGACTGCGAGTTTCGTGTTTGCACTGCTCAGGAATTTGGTGAAGGATGTCACACAACTAACGATAGGTCCGCTCGTGCGTAAGACTCCTCTGAATTTGTGGCATCATACGCACAATGGTCGGATGGTAGACTTCGCTGGCTGGGACATGCCGGTTCAGTATTCCTCGATTGTTGAAGAACATTCTGCGATCCGCAACGCAGTAGGGCTCTTTGATATTTCCCATATGGGACGCCTGCAGTTTCGCGGCGACTTGGCTGCAGAATTCCTGAATGGCATTCTGACAAACGATACGTCGAAACTCAGGGTCGGCGATGTTCGATATTCGCTGGTCTGTGGAAAAGACGGCGGCATATTGGACGACATTCTTGTTTATCGCCTTCCCGATCGATGGGAACTGGTTGTTAATGCCTCAAACCGCGAAAAGCTCATAGACTGGCTTTCAAATTCTGCAGGTTTTGCTGCCGTTGAATTTATCGACGCAACTCTGCATACCGGCATGATTGCAGTGCAGGGGCCCAGGGCGTTGGAGTTGCTGGGGCGTATTTCTTCCTTGCCGCTTGGAGAGATGAGTTATTACACGGCTGCTGACGTGACCTTGTTGGATTCACCGGCGCTGGTATCAAGGACCGGATACACCGGTGAGGACGGCTTCGAAATAATTGTGCCTGGCCATGCAACTGAGCGGATATGGCAGAGAATAATGGAGGAAGGTTCGCCTCTGGGAGTTATCGCAGCAGGTTTGGGCTGCCGGGACACACTCAGACTCGAAGCCGCAATGCCTCTTTATGGTCACGAGCTCAATGAGACCATTGATCCTCTGACCGCTGGCCTTGGATTTGCGGTTAAGTTCAATAAGCCGGAGTACACTGGAAAAGCGGCATTGGAACAAATCCGTTCTGCGGGACTCAAAATGGCTCGAGTTGGCCTCGTGCTTGAAGGTCGCCGGATCGCGAGGGAAGATTCCCCGGTGCTGGTTGAGAGAGAACCTGTTGGTAAAGTCACTTCAGGCACATTTTCACCAACGCTGCAGAGGGTCATTGCCATGGCTTACATTCCTCACCAGTTTTCCAGCGTAGGAACAAAGGTGGAGATTAACCTTCGGGGTGCAATGGTTGCGGCTGAAGTGACCGGTTTGCCGTTCTATAAGCGAAAGAGCTGATTTCCCTGACGGAATTCACTCTTTTCGCGGAGTTGACCGACAGTTTTCACCAGTTGCTCGTTGAAAATTCAACCGCAAATCCCGATTGGTCAGAAAAACTGATGATCTGTCGGAGTCCGTGCGAAGACAGACCCTGCGAGTTGCCGAATACCTCGGTAATTTGACCTTTCCGAATGTTCCATTTGGACTCAGACGATGGCCGATCGCGACTACAGCACTTATCAGCAAAAAGTCATCAAACGCTACTACGACAACAAGGATCAGATCGACGAGCAGCGTTTAAGCGAACTGGTAACCAATCTCTACCTCGCTCCTCCCAAGAAGCAGGCTAAAATGTGGGAGTCCGCTGAAGAGTTGATGACGCGAATGAAGATTCCAGTGACTCGCATTGACCATGTCATGCAAGCCAAGGATCCAGCGGTGCTGGCCAAGGTTGTTGAAGAGCTGGAAAAGGGGATTCTCAAGCGAGGCTAAGCGAATGCCCCATGGCCAGATTACTGACACCGGTCGCCGTAGGCTTATCGTGTTGCAGGTCCTTCCGGCACTCGAAAGTGGCGGCACCGAGCGTGGTGTCATTGAAGTCGCTGCGGCGTTGGTTGCGGCTGGCCATCGCTCAATTGTGATCTCCGCTGGTGGGCGCATGGCAGGCCGACTGACAGAGCAGGGCAGCGAGCATGTTCAAATAGACCTAGGCACAAAGTCACCATTAACTTTGCGTCACATTCCCTGGCTCAGACGATTTCTGCTTGAGCAGAACGTCGACGTAGTTGATATCCATTCCCGGATGCCGGGCTGGATTACTTTTGCCGCGTGGAAAAGCTTGCCTGTCTGTCGTCGACCTGCGCTGGTCTCGACCGTCCATGGGTTTTATTCTGTGAATTCCTACAGCAGCATTATGTGCCGTGGTCAGCATGTTGTCGCAGTCTCGGATTCAGTCGCTGACTATATTCGCCAGAACTATTCCTTTGTGCCAGAGGAACGACTTCATGTCATACATCGTGGGATCGATCAGGCTGAGTTTCCTCGGGGCTTTCGACCAACGATGGCGTGGAAAACGGAATTCTTCCATCAATTCCCTGAGGCTGCAAACAAGAAACTTCTGGCAATTGTGGGGCGGATCTCTCGCTTGAAGGGGCATCTCGATTTTGTTCGGCTTGTGGGCGAACTTCGTCTTCATGATCACGAGATTCACGGGCTGATCGTAGGGGATGTTGATCCTCGAAAGTCAGCTTATCGGGAAGAGATCAGGCAGAAGATTGCGACGATGGGACTACACGACCACGTAACCCTCACCGGACATCGATCCGACGTCCGCGAGATCTACTCCATCTCCAGAATATTGCTGAGCTTATCTTCGACACCCGAGTCCTTTGGACGCACCGTTGCAGAAGCCATTTCCATTGGCACACCTGTTGTGGCTTACAGTCATGGAGGTGTTGCGGAAATTCTTGCAGCGGAATTCCCCGAGGGAGCAGTGGAGTGTCAGAATTTCGGGGCATTGACAGCCCGAGTTCGTCAGGTTCTGGACAGGGCAGACCTATGCATTCCTGGTGTCAATCGGTTTGAAAAATCAGCAATGCTGGAACGAACGCTGGAACTTTACGAAGCCGCCAGTGAGCACCGAAACGGTAGTCGTTGAAGTTGAAACGACAGTGTGTAACCTGCATGAAAACGGAGAACGGATGGAGATCGCGTTTCCTCATGTTTGATCGCGAAAGTACAATCGGGGGATGAATCGAAAGCCATCACACTCACTTGAATCGCATTTAAACCGGCGCCGACATTTGCTTCAGTTGGGGCAATCGGGTTTGCTCGGATTTGGATTGGGTTCCTTCATGAACTCAACTTCAGCCCGCGCGGGGGTTGGCAATAACGAGATCCGGTCACGGGCAAAATCGCTGATCATTGTCTTTTGCACCGGTGCCATCAGTCATCACGACACGTTTGACATGAAGCCAGATGCTCCGCTGGAGATTCGCGGGGAATTCAATCCGATCCAGACTCCAATTCCGGGAACAGTGATCTGTGAGCACCTGCCGAAACTGGCGTCAAGAGCCCACAAGTATGCTCTGGTCAGAAGCCTGTCACATAAAGACAACAACCATCTGATGTCCACGCATCATGTGTTGACCGGACATCTGCAGCCGGGAGCATTCTTCGATAAAGTGGCTTCACGTGATGACTGGCCCTGTTATTCCGCTGGCTGTGAATACCTGCGACCTCGAACTGATGGTATCCCGAGCGGAGTTAACCTCCCGACATTCCTGATGTCATCACCTTTAACGTGGCCCGGGCAGCATGCGGGCATTCTTGGCCCCATGTACGATCCCTGGCAGATCGTCGGTGATCCATCCTCAGCAGAGTTCAGAGTTGATGCTTTGACGCTTGCTCAGGAAATTGATGCCGTCCGCCTTGAACAGCGGCGATCGTTATTGAGCCGTCTTGATAAGACGACTGCGGTCTCCAGGGACGCAGCAGCCTATCGAATGAACGAAGACCAGAAACTGGCGTTCTCGATGCTGTCGTCAGGTAAGCTTTCACAAGCTTTTGAAATGCAGCGTGAGCCATCCAGTGTTCGAGACGCCTATGGAAGACACCCGTTTGGGCAGTCTCTCCTGTTGGCTCGTCGTCTGGTGGAGGTAGGTGTTCCGATCGTTCAGGCCAACATGGGGCCAGTCCAGAATTGGGACAGTCATCAGGCAATATTTTCAACACTCAAGGGCCGCTTGTTATCACCACTTGATCAAGCAGTAGCCGCTCTTCTGGACGACCTTGAGTCCAGCGGTCGTCTTGCTGATACGATGGTGATACTGCTGGGCGAATTTGGCCGAACCCCAAAAATCAACAAGGAGGGTGGTCGAGATCATTGGGGCCCATGCTTCACCGGGCTGTTTGCTGGAGCAGGAGTGCAGGGGGGTAAGGTCATCGGACGAACTGACGACATTGCCGCCTATCCAGACTCTGCCGCCTATTCGCCTGACGACATCGGAGCGACCATCTACACGGCCCTCGGCCTGGAACCGCACTCCATTGTCCATGACCGAATTGGTCGACCAGTGCATCTCAACGAGGGAAAAGTTATTGAAGCCTTATACAACGGCGCTGAAAGCACCTGAAGGGCATTCAGTCAATGAATGAAGCCATTGCAAACGTCCTGAAAGAGGCATTCTTGTCGGATCGTTGAAGCCAGTAAACGAATATCAGAGCAGGGCAGGGCACCGGGCATCAGGACAAAAGTGATCAGGGGTTTTCCAGTCGG
>CAIJTV010001397.1:0-6967 GCA_903823635.1 uncultured Planctomycetaceae bacterium | reverse complement strand
CAGCCAGCGATTGTGATCAGCGAATACTTCAATGCCAGCGACTCGTTCCAGAACACCGGCATCTTGTTTAGTCCGACTCTGCGGATCGGTACTCTCCAATTATTGCTGGTTGCGATTCTTGGGATCTGGATGGCATTTCACCGATTCGGACCGGCCTTGTATGTCACCAACTCCCAGCGTCGATCTCTCACAGAGAGTGCTCAGGCGGTCGGCAATCTGCAATACCGACTAAGTGACGGCGGGATTGTTGTACGCAGCTACCTCGACTATATGACCAGCCGACTTCGCAGACGTTATGGAAGTCTTCTGCGACTGGATCAGCCGGAGCAAATCGCCAATCGAGCTGGTATGGATGTTGAGGAAGTGAGAGCACAGCTCCACGAAGCTCATCTGATGGCGGAATCAGGACAACTGCCATCAGCAAAAGCGGCAGCAATGCTGCGGTGGCTGGCGAAGTTGCAGCAGCGACTGGAAGGAATCAGAGAAACATGAAAACCGACACACCGCCTGCCAGACAATTTCCGCACTCTGACGAACATATCCTGAATCATTCTGCATTGATCAACATTAATCCCTGAATGTGAAGTGTAACTCCCATGGAACTAAGTGACGTAAAAAGACTGTTTGACGACGTGGTCGAACAGATCGGCAAAGTGGTGATCGGTCAGGTCGAACTGGTCGAGGGCGTCGTCATCGCATTGTTTGCCGAAGGAAGTGTTCTGATCGAAGGACCACCGGGACTTGGCAAGACGCTGCTGGTCAACGTCATGTCGAAGACGGTGTCATGTCAGTTTCGCCGTGTTCAGTTTACGCCGGACCTGATGCCGTCGGACCTTACCGGCCACAGCATTTATGACATGAAACAACAGGCCTTCAGTTTCAATCAGGGGCCGGTGTTCACGAACATCCTGTTGACCGACGAAATCAATCGTTCGCCTCCCAAGACTCAGTCGGCTCTGCTGGAAGTTATGCAGGAGCAGCAGGTCAGTGTTGACGGCAAGACGCACGTTTTACAGCGCCCGTTTCTGGTGATTGCGACTCAGAATCCGATTGAACATGAAGGAACCTACCCGCTGCCAGAAGCTCAGGTAGACCGATTCATGTTCAAACTGTTAGTCGATTATCCAGCGCCGGCCGATGAAATCGACATTCTGGGACACTATGCCTCCGGAAAAGATCCGCGGCGATTGAGTGATTTCGACCTGAGACCTGTCCTTGGATCGGAAGATGTGCTGGCGATTCAGAACGTTGTAAAACAGGTCATCGTTGAACCAAAGATCCTGAAATACATCGTTGATATCCTCGACGCATCACGCAAATGGGGCTCAGTCACTGTTGGTCCCAGCCCCCGAGCAGGCGTCAATATGCTGCTGGCAGGGCGTACGATGGCGGCCAGTCGAGGCCGTGACTTTGTGACTCCGGATGACGTCAAAGAACTGGCTCCGTGGATTCTGCGGCACCGTCTGCGTCTTCGTCCTGAAGCCGAGTTGGAAGGCGGAACTCCCGACGAAACCATCCGCGCAATTCTGGAAAGCGTGGAGGCGCCGAAGTCATGATTCCGTCCCGGCGACTCGTTCTGACGGCGGCGATTCTGGCCATGCCTCTACTGCTGGCGGGGCTGAATCGTTCGGCGGCCGATGCAGCATTACTCCTGAACCTGGTTCTGGTGGCAGTGGCCTGCGTCGATTTGCTGATCAGCCCCAGCCCCAACGATGTCGCAATCCATCGGGAGATTTCGGAAGTCCTGAGCGTTGGTGCCTCCAATCCGGCGACCCTGACTGCTCACAATCGCACCGGACTGACTTTGGCGATAACTCTGCATGATGATCCGGGACCACTTTGCGAAGTCGATCGACTGCCGCAATCGGTCACTGTCGGTCCTGGAAAAGAAGAGACGATTCACTATTCCGTAAAGCCCAGCCGTCGCGGGGCATCCGAGATGCCAGCGGTGCATCTTCGATTTCCGACTCGACTGGGGCTTTGGACCCGCCATCAGATTCGCCCCCTCCCCACACCGATTCGCATCTATCCGGATATTCGAGCCGTCTATCGCTATGAATTGATGGCTCGCCAGAATCGTTTGTCCGAAATCGGTGTTCGCATGGTGCGCATGCCGGGGCAGGGTCGAGAATTCGAACGACTGCGAGAGTTCCGTTACGGGGACGAAATTCGCCAGATTGACTGGAAGGCCACCGCCAGACAGCGACAACTCATCAGCCGAGAATTCAACGTCGAACGCAATCAGAACATCGTGATCATGGTTGACTGCGGTCGCTTCATGAGAAATGAAACTGACGGCATCTCATACCTCGACCGCGCGCTAAACTCGGCCATCATGCTTAGCTACATCGCGTTGGGTCAGGGGGATAACGTTTCTCTGCTGGCGTTCTCTAACAAGATCGAACGGTTCATCCGTCCGGTGCGAGGCAAGCCGGGGATTCAGTCGATCCTGAGATCCACATACGACATTCAGGCGTCGCAGAACGTCTCCGACTACAGTCTGGCGTTGGAGTATCTGACGACCGTCCAGCGAAAACGTGCTCTGATTGTTCTGATTACCTTTGTGACCGATGAACTCCAGTTGCGCGTGATTGGGGAAAGTCTTAAACTGCGATCACTGCCTTACTTGCCCTTGTGTGTCCTGCTGCAGGATGTAGGCCTTAGACAAATGGCGGATCGTATTCCCGAGTCCGATCTGGATGCCTATCACACGGCCGCAGCGGCACAGGTCTTGACCGGCCAATCACACGAAGCCGCTTCACTTCGCGAAGCCGGCATCATGCTGATTGATACGCCTCCGGATCTGCTGACCGAGCGATTGATCAATGAGTACCTGAGTATCAAAGCTCGCAATTTGATGTGAAGAAGCGGTGCCAAAATGCAGCCCGGAAATAATTCTGGCAGCCTGTTGACCTATTCGCTGTTCAGCGCGTAGTGCAGGCTTCAGCCTGCATCCCATCGTGACTTTGTGAGTTGCGTAAATCTAAGCAGCAATGCCAACTGAAGTCGGCACCACGAACAAAATCGTTTGTCCGCTAAAACTCGATTTCCACATACAGTTCACGCAGCTTCTTCAGCAACAGAAGGCGTTCGGCCTCGCGGGGATCCGGAGCAATCGCAGTAACGTATTCGTGGTCGATACCAGTCCACTCACGAGCATCCTTGATACCATCTGGATCGAGATCCATAAACACATCGGCGGTCAGATAATCCTGATCCCAAAGAATCCGGTCTGAGAGAGATTGCAGTGCATAGAACCATTCTCTGACATCGCCGGATGTCACCCGAGGCCGATCAGCTTTCGGACAAAGCTCTTCCAATGCAGAGGAAACCTGCTTCCGAAAGATAAAGCTTTCTTCATCGTCCGTATCCGATTCAATGTCAATCTCGATCTCAATCAGAACGTGCATTTGACTGTACACGGCAGCGATCGCCCCTTCAGTGACGGCTGTGTGTTTAGGACAGTCTTTTGTCTTGTGGGTCAGGGCAGAGCCAATATCAGCCAGAACGGCAAGCTTTGACCATGGCGCCAAACTGTCGAAGACCGGGATACCAAACTCCGCAGGATCTCCGTACCCATCGATCTCAGCCCGAATCACATCCACCAAACTGCCGAACGCCGTCAGAAACAACTCGCGTTCCGTTCCAAGTAGAACCCTTTTGCCGCGTGACGTTCGCCAGGTCATCTCAGAATCTATCCTGCTTCAAGTTACGTTCGGTCCGCTGTACATGAATGTACAAAGGAATTCCCGTCTGGCAACAAAGCCAGATTTACTCAACGTAATCATAGCCGGCGGGCGGAACAAAAGTGATTCGTTTAGAAGTGTTTACTCTCACGTGGCTTGAAATTAACCGGCTCAGGCGGTGCATCTGCGGCTTCAGAACTCATCCCACCCAGGACTCCCGTGGACATGCTTCCTTGCGTCGGGGCTTCCTCTTTGGCAGATGGCACAACTGCCGTCTTGATCTCAAGCACTCGATTGTGCAGCGGAAAGCGTTGCACGCGGTCATCAAGACCCACGAACAGAATCAGATTGGGAGGCAGCGTCGCAACTGAATACGGCTCGCCCTCGTGTCTCGGCGGATCCTGAAGATACTGATGCAATGGTCTCGCAAAGCGGCCGGCAGAAAAGAGCAAAGGCTGCCCGGCCGCAATCCGATACTGTTCATTCTCGAAGCCAAGCCGAACGGGTTTTGTCAGACCTATCGGAGCGTAGAAGAACAGTGTCCCGGACCACGGATCTGTCAAACGCATCGAGATCAACTCGTCTCCATCTGCAAGCTCCACCAGGCTGTCCGGAAATCTGCCATGCATCATTCGGTAACGCTGCAGGAGTACCGTGATCAATGTGGCCCGTTCTTCGGCTATCAGATTGACTGTCGCTGGGAAGAGTCTGGGATCGAGCCGATCACTCACCATCGTGGGATCATCATTGAGATCGCCAATCGTTGACGTCGCCGCAAATCGCTGGACCGCCTGCGACGTGGATACGATTGACGCGACAACGCTGGCATCATCGTGGTCCGACAGAGCGACTCGACCAAGGAGATTCATTCCCGACCACTCCGTGTTCTGAACCCGAAACGACAGGTTCATCGTCGAAAGCGCTCGGTAACGCGTGGCCTCGCTCATGTCGGCAATTTCGTTCTCAAGTTCTTTCACCGCGGATAAGTCACCAGCAAAGGCTCTCTGCTCAGGGAATTCACCCCGAATTTCGCGCAGGGCATTACTCTCCGAGGCAACGCGGCCCCAGAAGACAAGGCGTCGTCGCAACATGATGCGAGGATCTGCCGCCTGCCAGTACACCAGCAATCCATTGAGTTCCTCATAGACTGCATTCAAATCCACGCCAGTCAGATCAGCACTCCCCAATAACTGCCGCAAACTACTGAGTGCGGCCTGTTCGGAAGTGACACATACGGTCCAGTTCTTCCAGGACGACGTTTGATTGGCCAACGACTGGCAAAGGCGAATGGCGTTAAGGTGCTGACGAATCGCTCCACCGACGTCTCCCTGTTTTTCTCGGTCTCCCGCATCAGCCAGCAAAAGATATATCACTGCCGGGGCCGGTGTATTTGACCATGGTGCTGTCCATGAAATCGGAAGCTGCGGCCATGTCTTCTGGATCGCCAGGTGCTCTTCGAAGATCTGCAGCAGCTCACGGGCTCCAGCATGTTCTTCGTCAGCAATCACGTAGAGCGGCAATGACTCATTGCGTGCTATTCGCCAACCTTCAAGCGGCGGCGTCAGACGCGACTTAAACTGGGACGCAGCAAGGGCCACGTCAAACTTTGACCAGATCTCCCGGCTCGCAGTGCTGTCCAGAGTCTTCCATTCCGATGTTGGAATCATCATGGTCTTTTCGAGCGATTTCAGTGTTGATCGATTCGTTGGATCTCTTAAATCCAGATCAGCAGCCAGATAGCTTATGGAAGTCAGAGTGGCATACGCCGGTTCGGAGTACCAAATCATCCGTCCCGCGCCGACGAAGACGCAGCAGGGCAGAATAATCCATGCTCCCTGCACGAGCCTCAACTTCCAGGTAGCACTTCTGTCGACCCATTGGGAGGCCGTGAAACGAGTCGCCAGAAGCAGACACAGACCGATCGGGACAACCGTGATCCAAACTGAGAAATCAAGATAGCTGCACAGGTTAATCAAGAATCCAGCGCCAAAGAACAACAACAGAGACGCAGCAAACGCCAGAATCTGCCGTTGAATCCAGCAGGCCGTGAGCTGTCCTATACTAAACGTCATCAGCAGGTATGCGACACACGTACTGATCTGAAACCAATGATCAGCAGGCGTAGAGTCTCGTGTAAAGTTGGGCGAGTCTGCAACATGTGGTACCCGGACTTTAGAAATGATCTGCAGGATCCGAAGTTCCTGACTATTCGATAAAAGGCCGCTAGCAGCACCGGGGATGACAGCATCCAGCAGAACAACGACGGTTCCGACAGCAAGCATTACCGCAAACCATGTCGCAGTTTTTGTCATCCAGATCGACGCGGGTGAGACTCCCATGTTCGCGAGCAGTGAAATCGAGCCTGATCTCTGATCCGCACGCATTGTTCTCTGACCGCATTCATGCATGAAGACGAACAGGAATAGTACGGGCCAAGGGTAGACATGGAAGACATAACTATGAGCAGGATATCGCCCCACGCAAATCACGATTCCAATCATCAACCATATTGCAGCAAACGGAATCGCCGACCGACATTCGCGCCAGAAAAGAGTTGCTCGAACGCGGCTCTGGGACATCGGCCGGGCGATTACTCGTTTCAGGACCGCGATAGAACGAGGCAGGAATGACAGTCTTCGGTTTCGGGCAGACACCGGCTCGGATCGCGGAGTTATCCAATCTCGCGGTATTCGACCGAGATGCCAGGGTCGAGCCAAAAAGAAGACGGACACAGCAGCGGCCGGACCAACCAATACGACACCAGCAGGTATCAGGCAGATAAGACACATTGCAGCCGCGAGCCCGACCGCCGAGATCACTCGCCGAGTGACCATGGACGCCACGAGCGAGAAAACACAGAAGAGAACCATGAGTATGAGAAAACTGATCCACGACGGATCATCGAACGGAAGACTGTTCACTTCCGTCCGCCAAATCCGCGGAAACGCCAGACCTATCAGTTCAAAGACAACACTCAACGATGCTATGGCCAGAAACAATGCCACACAGCCGGTCAGAATCGCTGTGAGTTTCGCCATCATCAGCGTGGACGTTCGGCACGGTAGCATTCGCAGTAGACCAACCGTTCGATCATCAACCTCGCCAGCGAACGCGATAGCGGTCGCCGCGACAATAAAGAAGATGCAGAATATCGATGATGTAAGCAGCGAATCCAGCCAGGGACTCGCCTGAAGCCGCATCAGGATAAAAACACCGACACACCCCAAAAGCAATGCCAGCCAGAGCGACCGCTGAGCTCGGTGCTCCTTCCAGATCAGTCT
>CAIJTV010001396.1:0-1831 GCA_903823635.1 uncultured Planctomycetaceae bacterium | reverse complement strand
TTTTTCTGTAGGGTGTGACAAGTTCGCCCCAGCCAACGTGGGCACACCATTTTCGGATGTTGTTTCGGACCAGTTCCGAAGAAAAATCTATGTCTCCATTTGTAGGAGACTTCGCGCTCCTGTTCAAGCAGGATGGTTTTTCTTTCGTGATCAACGTGCAGCGAGAAACGCTTTTTCCCGCGACACATCCGCCAGGAAGAATGTTCGGAGCGTTCAATCAATGACCGCGAAAACAGAGGAGAATCAGCCACGGCTGCGAGCCCGGAAAATTACTCTTCGCTCAGCCAATCCATAATGAAATCATCTTCGCTGGCCGCGCGGCGAGTTTGTTTGCCTTTGTTCTCTGCAGACTTCCTGGCCGATTCGGGCATCTTGGTTTTCTGGCGACTGCGTTCCACTTCCAGTCCCGCTTTTTCCATCAGACTGCGTGAGAATGTGCCTTCTTCTTCCGGAGGAGGTCCATCACCCTCGACCGTGTATTCGATCGTAAAAGAATGCTTGGCAATGGTAATCTTGTCGCCCGGAGACAGGCACTTGGACGGCGTCCGCTCGTCATTAACTTTAATGCCGTTGCTGCTGCCAAGATCGCGAATGTGCCAATATCCTTCTTTCAGCTCCAGCTCGCAGTGGTGCGACGATACATTCTGAAAGTCCAGTTTGATGTCGCACGACGAACGCCGCCCGATCAACAACTTTGGGCTCATCAGAGGAATAGGGTCCCCACCGCCGACAGGAATAAGCTGACCCAGCATGTGAATGGCATCTCCGTTGTCGTTCAGATGCTCAACATCCTCTGACGTCAGAGGAGTGATGCAGAAAGATATGTCGCAATTATGTCGCAATACAGAATCGATCGACCCGTCGACCATTGGATCAAAATGACTTACGGCAGATTTCCTGCCAAAGTTTGAGCAGAATCAGGAAATCTCCTGCCAAACTTTTTGAAAACCAGCACGCCCCGGGGAGGGTACTGCCTTTATTTCCCCCGGTCAAACTCTTTGACGCGGGCCGACACAAAATTCAACACATGCCGGTCAAAGAATTCTTCCGAAAAGATTCTGACGACTCTTATGGCCCGATCTGACTATGCAAAATCGCAACGTGTGTTGCGAATCCAATCAGGATCGCGACAATGACCAGCACAGGCAGAGGGACAGGCGTTCGCTGGGCTTTACGGTTCAGAGGAAAGTCCGGGCTCCACAGGACACGATGGTGGGTAACTCCCACCGTCCGTAAGGATCGGGAAAGTGCAACAGAAAGTAAACCGCCAATCGGAGGATCGTTCGCGATCCTTTAGAGGTAAGGGTGAAACGGTGCGGTAAGAGCGCACCAGCGATTCGGGCAACCGAGTCGGCTGGGTAAACCCCATCGGGAGCAAGGCCAAGCAGAAGGGACGGTCGTCTTCGGACGGCCACGAGTCGGTTCGGCTCGTCATACCTTCGGGTCGGCTGCTAAAGGTGTTGAGTAATCAACATTGTAGAGAAATGAACGCCCTCGACAGAACCCGGCTTATCGTTCCTCTGCCTGTTTGTTTTGTGATTAAAATCCTGAGTTGTTTCACGGCGAGCCACAGGTTATCGGCGAGCCACGGGCGACTGGCCTGACGTGAGCGGTCGCCTCCGGATTGGCGGCAAAAAGGACCTCAACGGATCGTCATCGTTATCGCACATATCGAACGGAGTCTTTGGATCATGGCGCGTTTTTTCCTGCTCTTGCTGGGTCTGTTTTTTCTCTCTTCATCGGCAATGAGCAGCGTTGGGCTGACAAGCCTCGCCGTGGCCGACGAAGCCAAGTCCTCAAAGAAAGCCGCGGCGGCGGACGAAGGCGAGGA
>CAIJTV010001395.1:0-7177 GCA_903823635.1 uncultured Planctomycetaceae bacterium | reverse complement strand
AGTCGCGAAGTATTGTTCGATTGCCGCATCCACATCGGCCTCCGTGATCTTGTCGCCGGTGATAACGGCGGCATCCATAAGCCGTTTTCGCATCAGCGTTCGGATTTCGTCTCGCGCCAGAGCGACCTCGGCCACTTCGCGTTCCTGCCGCAGCCCTCGAGCCACCTCCAGCACGCGCAGGGTTTCCACGAGCGAAAGATCTTTCGCGAAGGAGCTGACCGGAACTCCGGTTGTTGTTATTGAGTTGTCTGCCATGAAAAACATCTTAACGAAAATGTGCCGAACAGGGATTCAGAACGCGGGCTGATCGCGGAGTGTCGCAGATGAGTCGTCTTCAATAATTCAACCAGCACTTCATTGCGACAATAGCGCAGTTTGGTACCGTAGATCATTACAATTAAGATCGCGTCCGTGAGATTACTGGCCGGGCCAGGTTTCTGCATCTCTGTCGTTCAAAAAAGGTTATTTTCATGAGCCAACCGTCGTCCAATTCTTCTGGTGAAATGATTCCGGCGGAAACTCCGGTCGCTACGATCTCCTCGTCTCAGCCAGTCACAACGATGCGTCATTATCTGGACCGGGCGATTTCTGTGCTAAAGAAGTTTGGGCTTTCCACGACCGGCGATACAGGAGAAGAACTCATTCGTCTGCTGGAGGACGTCAAGCACGTCGACGAAGCTCGCACGCTGGCGATCGCGGATGTGATCAAGCACATGAGCACCTTCAATCGCCTGGTTCGCGAGAACGTTGAGAATATTAAGATCGGAAACCGATATCTCGAGATCACTCAGATGTTCGATTCCGTTCGTGAAGATTCCAAAATGCTGATCGCACAGTTATCGGACGGAAAGATCAGTCGCTCGGAGAAGTTCCAGAACTGGTGGATGAAGATTCGACGAGGAACTCCAAGCGACCGCTTCGAAACGATTTCAGAAACGTATCGAAGCGTTTCCCGGGACACCAAGGATCAGCTCAATCGTGAAGACGCGATCATGGATGCCTACATTGACTTCCGCTTCGCATTGAAAGAAGCCGAAGTGATCGGCTGTGAACTCTACGAAAAGCAGAAGCCAGCACTCGAGAAAGCGAAGCAAACGCTGGCCGCAACTCAGACCGCGATTGATCAGTTTAAGGGCGAAGATTCAGCTCAACGAGGCCGTCTGGAGCTGGCTCGCGATGAAGCCCGTGAATCATTCTCGCGAGAAGATCGCACTTACCAGTTGCTGAAAGACATCTCCGAGAACCTGGCCATCGGTTATGACGTCGGCGACACGCTGGTCACGAAGCTGAAGCAAACTCACGATGTGAAAGACAGCGTCTATCGCCGAGCGGTGACGTTCTTCACGACGAATGAGCATGTCTTCACAATCCTCGGGACGGTTTACACCAGTCAGCAAGGGTTGCACGAGGTAACGGCCGCGACGGAAGCGATGAAGGAAGGTCTGAACAAGGGGCTTGAAGATGTGGCCGATCTCGGGCGTGAGCTGGAGCGAGCTGCCATGAAGGCCGGCTATGGCTCAACGGTCAAAGCCGAGAGCGTGCAAAAGCTGGTCGATGCCATCAGCAACTTCCAGGTGGAGTCTCTGACGATGATCGCCGACTTGCGAAAAGAGAGCGAAGCGAACGCGAAGGAAATCCGCCATGTCGTCGAAGACGGCAAGCGTCGCTTTCAGGAAACGGTTGCTCGTTACGTGCAGGAAACGGCTGCAGGCTGAGAATTGTCGTTTCGAAACCTGAGCCCTCCCGGCGTAAAGCCGGGAGAAGCTGTGAATTTATTGTAGGGTGGAACCAGCGGAGCGCCGGCCCACCATCCGGAATGCGGAGAATCGGTGGGCCAGCGTTCGCGAAGCTCGCTGGTCCCACCCTACGATTCCAATAAGTTCACAAGCTCGGAGGAGCCCGAGGCACGGTGACGATTTGTTCTCTGCAAGTGGGATAGACCGCTACTCGCGTCTCCCACCGCTCTGCGCGTCTTCAACCCAGTTGATTAGCTTCGCACGGCAATCGTTTGTAGCTCCAGGGCGCTCAGCAGCATTGTGGTGAGTGAAGCAGCCAACTCTGAGTCCGCACCTTCCCACGCCTGGCGGACGGTTGCCGCGTTCTCCTGATTTCGGATCGCGGATTCAAGGTCTGTATTCGAAACTCGAAGCACCGGCAGATCCTGATCCGGGAGACCGCGATGAACACTGTGGAGTCCGGAAGGGGAAAGTTCCAGAGTCACCTGGCAGCCACCGGGACCGAAAACATCCAATCCCACCATCTGTCGACGACCATTGGACGCATCGGTGTTCACGTGATTCTGCAGCGCGTCCTCCGTCCAGTTCTTGACTCGCTCGACATCCAGCTTGCGTTTCCCCCAGCGATCTTCGTTACCGTATTCGATGTAACGGAAGATGACCGTCTTATCAATTTCCGGACAAGGAATGTCGCCCGAAAACTTCTTGGTGTTCGTCATGTCGAACGTATTGTCGGTTTGTTCGTAAGGAGCATACGTTTCCGCATTCTCCATCACCATGCGTTCAAACATCCACTGGTCTTCGTTCTCCGCACGATTGGCCAAAGGAGGAAGTTCGCCGTGACCGTGGAACTCAACGCCTGTCGACTTAAAGTACTCGCCGCAGTATTCGATCATCTCACGAGACGAGATCGGCTTGTCCGGAGCAATATGGAAGGTCAGACCACGAGCTTCAGGAGTTTCAAACAAGCGGCACATCACAGCCGAAACCCACTCGACAGGAATGATGTTGCGACGTTCATCACCCGTCATGCGAAGGCGAATTGGAGTATGTCGATAACCGTTTTCGTCCGCGGGGACTGGCGGAATCATGACCGACATCAAACGCAGATAAAGATACAGCCCGTGGTAGGTATTGGTGTAACCCGTACGTGAGTCACCAGAAATCACAGCCGGACGATAAACCGTTACATGGTCAGCGAAATCAATCTGCTGAACGAGCGTCTCAGCGCAGAACTTGCTTTCTTCGTAGTCGTTGCGAAACAACTGCCCGGCACTCAGACTGGACTCCATCACCGGTTCGGTCTGCAGGCCAGCGACATAGGCGGTGGAGACGTAATGAATGTCCTTAATTCCCGATTCACGGCACAGATCAATCATATTCTGCGTGCCATTCAGGTTGGTCCGCCACGGTTCACCCGCACGGTCCTTCCCGTAGAATTCAAGAATCGCTGCGCTGTGAATGATGCTGCTGCAGTTGTCGGCAACCCAATCGGTCTCTTCGGGGCTCAGGCCAAAACCGGGCTCAGCAATGTCACCGGAAAGCACAACCGGTCGCGGCAATGCCCGACCCAGTTCCCGCTCCCAATGCTGAAGGATCTCTTCCATCCTGTCGCGAGGCGATTGTTTTCGAGATGGCCGGACAACGACCGCCAACTCATGGCCATTCAGAAGCAAGTCGCGAACCAGGTATCGTCCCACCAAACCTGTGGCACCGGTCAAAAGCGTATACATCGTGTTCCCTGGCAAGGTTATCGAAGTGAACTACATCGCGTCCGAGAACGCTTATGGAGCAGAATCACATTGAACCACAAAAGCAAAAAAAACAAAGAAAAATCGGCACTTATGTTCACTGACGAGGCGAAACTCCATCAAGAGATGACAGAGTCTCCCAGACCACTAAGAGCCCCCAATATTCACTTTTTCGCAAAAACGTCAACTCTCCAAAGCCTCTTCCCGGCAAGCCGCCGGGGGAGATCCCACCGGGAGAATCACCAGCAAGATCGCCACAAGTCCTTTCATACCAATCAGTTGCAAACTCTGATCGATGGGTAATTGTGGTCTGTTTCAGAAATCCACTGTCGGCAGTTTCTGCCGGTTTGTCGGCTTCATGCTTTTCGGACACGCTCGCCGCTGACTTCAGAGAATTCCCAAAGCGGTGGTCGCGCGTGCCAAACACGAGATTCCCCAACACGCGAATTCGGCGTGGCCGTGGCAAATCCTGACAACCCTCATTTTCCGGATGTCTCTCAGTTCTTTCCTGAACGCTGCGCCAAGTCGTCCATGGGCATTCAAAT
Organism: uncultured Planctomycetaceae bacterium; assembly: GCA_903823635.1. Lineage (GTDB taxonomy): Bacteria > Planctomycetota > Planctomycetia > Planctomycetales > Planctomycetaceae > SXXK01. The sequence goes on along the minus strand of CAIJTV010001395.1, from coordinate 3,145 downwards.
CTCTAATCCGGCTTTCGACATCGGGAAAATGTGTGTCCCTGACGTTTCCTCCGGGCATACTTTGACCAGAGGGAATTCATCTTCGTCGCTTTCATTCGATCCGGGCAGGTACTTTTGCAGGAGGTGTGAAACGATGAACACCTCCCCGAGTCAATATTCTTTGAACACGTAGTTTTGAACCACCGCCATCGACTTCTCTTCGGACTTCCCCAATGCACAAGTTCTCAGGCGTCATTCCTCCAGTTGTTTCTCCGATGAAGTCGGCCGACCAACTTGATGTCGAAGCCGTTGATCGTGTCGTGGAGCATCTGATTCAGGGGGGCGTCTCAGGCTTGTTTGTTCTGGGGACGACCGGTGAAGGCCCCTCGCTGACGTATCAGATGCGTTACGAAATGGTTGAGCGAACCTGCGAACACGTCAAGGGCCGAGTTCCGGTTCTCGTTGGTGTGACTGACACCAGTCTGGCTGAGTCCATTGCCCTGGCGGAGCATGCGGCGGCGTGCGGTGCAGCGGCAATCGTGGCGGCAGCGCCGTTTTATTTTGACGTCTCTCAGTCCGCTTTGGAGGCATGGTTTCGTGAGCTTGCAGACCGGTCTCCTCTGCCAGTGATGCTGTATAACATGCCGTCGTGCGTCGGCGTGACGCTTGATCTGGAAATCGTCGATGCCCTGTCTCATCATCCGAACGTGGCAGGCATTAAGGACAGTGGCGGCGACTGGACTTACTTTCAGGCACTCTGCGACAAGCATCGCGATCGTGAAGACTTTGTCATCTTCATGGGGCCGGAGGAGTTGTTAGCGGAAGCCGTAGCGGCCGGTGCGAATGGCGGCGTTTGCGGTGGAGCCAATCTGCTCCCACAAGTTTACAGTCGACTTTATCTGGCCGCCGTGCGAAAAGACGCCGTGGAGATCGCTCATTGGAAGCAAACCATTGCGGACATGTTTGCCTCCGTCTATCGCGACGACGAGCAGCGAATGAAACTGATCCCGGGTCTGAAACTGGCGATGGAAGAGTGCGGACTGTGCAGTGGAACCGTGGCTCCTCCGCTGATGGCTGTCACGGAATCGCATGCTCGACGAATTCGCGGTTCTATTCCGCGACTTCTGGCGGCCTGTGAATACTCCACCGTCGAGGCCTGATTGTTGTCGCAATGAGTTTTTGCATTTGGAGTCCCCGCAGACCAGACCTCTCTTGCAACTGGCTGCGGATTGCCCTGTAATTACACCCGATCGAACCAAACGATCAAACGAGAAGTCGACCAGATTCAAACCCCGCCTTAGGCTTCTCCAGCCGACCTGCCGTTAGACCCTGCCTTCAATTTCAAGCCTGTGCCATGAGACCAGACGACCGCGATGCGATGTCGATGGATGCTCTGTTGACGGACTTTGTCCGCAGCAGTCGCGTAATCTCCTTGTCAGCGCTGCTCGTGCTGTTGATCACTTCGCCTGCCGCCGCGCAGATGGCACCGGTGCTGAACACAGTCTTTCCATGCGGCGGAAAAATCGGCACGGCATTCGAATTGAGTGTGACCGGAAGTCACCTCGAATCAGTTGAAACGCTGCGAAGTAATGTCCCGGGCTTTGAATGTGAATTCCTGGCGGCGAATCGATTTCGCGTGACGGTACCTTCGACCACGATGCCCGGGCAATATGATGTGTGGGCCGTGGGCGAGAATGGTCTGAGCAGCCCTCGGACGTTCCTTGTCGGCCGCCATCCGGAGCTGCTTGAGGTTGAACCGAATGATGTCGAACCTGCAGCGATGTCAGTGCCGTTGGATACCGTGATCAATGGGCAGCTCGACAAACCGGCTGATGTCGATCAGTATCGCATTCAGGCCACAATGGGCCAACGAGTCATCATTGAATGTTCGGCCGAGCGAATTGATTCTCGACTGCGTGCGGTTCTGGAAGTCTTCGATGATCATGGACGACGAATCGCGGTCAATCGAGGATATGTCGGGATTGATCCGCTGATTGATTTCGTCGCGCCGGCGGATGGATCTTATGTTGTCCGTGTTCAGGACCTGATTTCCTCCGGTGGCCCTGAACTCTACTATCGTCTGGAGTTTGATACTCAACCGAGAGTTCTGTTTTCCAGACCTTCCGTGATTCAACGCGGTCAAGCAACGCGCGTCACACTGTTTGGATGGAATCTGCCGACGGCAAAAGCAACAGATGAGGTTGCTGCGGTGTCCGGCGAAAAGTCAGGGCCTCAGGCAGAGCTTGGTTCTAAGCTGACGTCACATCACACGCCCGGCAGTTTCAAACAGATTGAATTCGAACAGATTGAAGTCGAGATCCCGGCTTCTCTCGCGCAGCCCTCAACTCAGTTGCCGATTCGCCTGCAGCCATCACAGGTCGTGACCGCGGCGAATTCATTCGCATATTATCTTCCAGGCAGCCACGCTCCTGTGATGATTGGCCTGAGCGATATCGCCATCAGTCTTGATCAAAGCGACAATCATGCACCGGAGTCGGCTCAGAATGTTTCCGTGCCATGTGAACTGAGCGGACAACTTGCGGAAGCCAGCGAACAGGATTGGTTTGCAATTGACGTTCAGCGGGGCGAAGTGTTGCACCTGGAAGGATTCGGCCAACGCATTTCGTCTCCCGTGGATTTGCAGATCAGCGTTTACGATTCTGAGCAGCAGTCGCTGTTGGCTCAGTTCAGTGATCAGCAGGACAACCTGGGCGATGAGTTCTCCACATCGCATCTGGATCCCGCGGGGCGTTGGGTTTGTCCGCGCGACGGGCGTTATCTTGTGGTTGTTCGCAATCTTAATCGTGGCGTACAGAATGATCTGCGTCGAATTTATCAACTTAGTATTCGTCGTGAGGAAGCAGATTTTCAGGTCGTGGCAATTCCAGCCACGGACGGAGTTCGATCGCTCAATATTCCGCAGGGTGGTCGGCAGATTGTAAAGCTGATCGCTGTTCGGCAACGAGCCTACAACGGGGCGATCCGAGTGTCGGCGAGAGATCTGCCGGGAGGAATCGAATGCCCGGATGTTTGGTTCGGCCCCGGAGTGAATCAGGCAACGATGGTGATCTCCGCCGACCCGGCTTGCGAAAGACTTATCGATAATCTGCATCTCGAAGCCACCGGCGATGCGGAGCACAACACGCTCCGACACGATGTTCAGTTT
>CAIJTV010001394.1:0-2288 GCA_903823635.1 uncultured Planctomycetaceae bacterium | reverse complement strand
TGCACATCTGAACGGGAGTATTTGTCAGCGTTTGACGGGAACCAGCATCAGTCCCAACCCCATCCACGTTGACAGGATCAGCAGAGTGACAGTGCTGCTGAACTGGCTGCTGAATTCTCTGCCCGGAGCTCGCAGTTTTTCCGTGTAATCGTTGTGCTCCTGCAAAATCCTGGTCCATTCCTTCTTTGCGGATTCGTCAATATCTTTCGGGACGTTCAGCTTCAGTGGTTCACCGGCTTTGCGAGGTGCAAAAGCGGCTTCCATTTTCTCCGGGATTGCGGGCGGTTCCGGAGTGGTAATGGCGATCTCGGAAAACTGCCAGGCTCTGAACGTCGTCGACAGACAAAAATAAAGTACCAACAAGGTCCACGCTGCTGCGACCAATTTTCTGCGACGCTCTGTCGTGCTGGTGGTTGTGATGACGGGAACCGCCAGTCCCAGATAAAGCGCAGCCACGTAGGTTCCGTGCGAAAGAATCTCAGGCAGCTTCAGTGATTGATACAGGAACAGAATTTCGCACGCCAAAGCCGCTGCGACACAGGAACCAGTCGCGATCGCCTGTACCTTCTCTTCACGATTCAACGCAAGTCGTCCAAATGGATTCAGCATCAGGACCAGATTGAACAACGCTGATGATGTCCATGTCATCCAGACGAACAGCAGATACGTCAGCATCAACGGGAATGCAAGAAACTCGAGGGCCGGTATTGATTCAACCGTTGACTGCAATACGGATTGCGCGATGGGCATTCCGATCAGAAGCAGCAGGCGTGTCCTTGGCGGAAACCGTCCGATCCACAGGAAGAATCCCAGCATCATGCGATAGATAAAGAAGCGAGCTTTCATCGCTTCCACAATTCCGCGTCTAGCCCATTCCATGTTGGGATCCAGTCGCAGCGCTTCCCTAAAATGGACCATAGCCTGTTCGGGTTGGCGGACATGCAGCAGTCGCCAGCCTTCATTGGCATGAGTAAACGCGTTCTCGGGATTTCTTCGCAGAGACTCCTGAATGGTCAGCCCGGCTTCCGAACGTCTTCCAAGAGTCGTCAAAGCCGCCGCGCGCAGATTCTCACAGCCTTCATCTTCCGGATCAGCCTCTAATCCCTGCTCGGCTGCCTTCAGAACTTCTTCCCATCGCTCACCAGCCGCTTCGATGGCGCCAAGTGTAGCGAAGTAGCCAGCATTCCATGGAGACAGCCGCAGCGCTTCATTGATCGACTCACGAGCTTCCCGCAGGCGATTGCGTTTTAGCATGACTCGCGCGAGAGAATAGTGCGCGGAGGGTTCTACTGGACCATGAAAAATCGCCTGCTGAGCTTCCTCCGTGGCTGCATCAAAAGCTTCTCGCTCAACAAGACACAAAGCGAGCAACGCGTGAGCTTCGCTATGAGATGACTCTGAAGCCAGCACCATGCGGAGCTGCTCCTCGGCCAGTTCCATCCGGTTCTGGCTCATCAGCACTCGGGCACGCAGCAGATACGAGTCTGTGTTCATCGACTCAGCTTCAGATACTTGAGGATTTCGTCGTACTGCCCGCCCTGATTTGAATACAAAGCATAGTTGCGAGCCGAACTGAACCAGTCGCGAGTTGACGGCTGAACCTGTTTTGCCGCAGCCAGCAAATCGCGAGTTTCAATCGGCAACGGGCGACCTGTCTTCATCGCTTCCTGCAGTTTGGCTTCGACACAAACATCCACAACGGCCTTCAGGTCGGCTCCCGAGAATTCTTCGGTCTTCTTTGCGATGGCATCGTGGTCGATCGTGCCGGAAGGTTTTCCCTTCAACAGCAGTCGCAGAATCTCTGTACGTCCTTCTCGATCTGGTGGTGGCACAAAGATGATGCGATCAAATCGCCCGGGCCGACGAAATGCCGGATCGAGATTCCACGGCGCATTTGTCGCGGCCAGAATGAGCACGCCTTCGTTCGACGAGGCCACGCTGTCGGTTTCTGTCAGAAACTGATTGATCAGGTGGCGCCCTCCGCTGGTTTTCATATCAGCCCGCGATGCTCCCAGCGCGTCGACTTCATCGAAGAACATGACGCACGGTTTGTTGGTCCGCGCAGTCTGGAACAAAGCATGTAATGCTTTTTCACTGCTGCCGATCCACATGTCCAGCACATCATGAATGCCGATGTTCAGAAACCCGGCACTGATTTCCCCTGCGGTGGCGCGAGCCAAATGAGTCTTTCCGCAGCCAGGCGGTCCATACATCAGAATGCCGCCACCAATGGCTTTGCCATAAGCTTTGAACATGTCTGCATGTTGGATCGGATAAATGACTTTCAT
>CAIJTV010001393.1:0-2438 GCA_903823635.1 uncultured Planctomycetaceae bacterium | reverse complement strand
CCCACGGGCCTCAATGCCGCGAGACTTTATTCTCCTGCTTTCCAGATTGCATTGACCTGTGAATCACATGACGAACGTTGGATCTCTGCAAAATGGAGTTGCACTTGCGGAACGACCGTGCTTCCAGATTCTGATTCGCGAGCGCCATACATGAATCCAACAGATTCTTTCAAAACATCCTCGATCAACAGTCGCCAGATTTCCAGCACACGGCGCCACACTGATCCCGACGGGCAAACAGCCGGAGAATGGTGGCACGAGGCCGCCGACGGACGAATTGCCTGCGACCTTTGCCCCAGAGATTGTCACCTGAAGCCCGGCGACCGAGGGTTCTGCTTCGTCCGCCAAAATGTTGATGGTCAGATGAAACTGACAACTTACGGTCGCAGCACAGGGTTCTGCATAGACCCTATCGAAAAGAAGCCGCTTAATCACTTTTTTCCCGGCTCCCCGGTATTGTCGTTCGGAACCGCAGGCTGCAATCTGGGTTGTAAGTTCTGTCAGAACTGGGACATCTCCAAGTCGCGAGAAGTTGAGCGACTGAGCGAACTGGCCATGCCGGAAAGCATCGCTGCAGCAGCACTCAAAACGGGTTGTCGCAGCGTTGCTTTTACGTACAACGATCCAGTCATCTGGGCTGAATACGCCATCGATACGGCTCGCGAATGCAGGCAACTGGGAATTCATCCGATTGCTGTCACGGCAGGATACATCAGCCCGAGCGCAAGAGCGGAATTCTTTCACGCGATGGATGCGGCCAATGTCGATCTCAAAGCCTTCACAGAAGATTTCTACGCACGCATCACGTATTCGAAACTCCAGCCTGTCCTGGATACTCTGCATTGGCTGAAACATGAAAGCGATGTCTGGTTCGAAATCACCAACCTGATTATTCCCGACGCGAACGACAGCCCTGATGAACTCCGCCGGATGTGCGACTGGATTCTTGAATCCGTCGGCGCGGAAGTGCCGGTGCATTTTTCCGCGTTTCATCCTGACTTTCGCATGATGGATCGACCTCGCACGCCTCACGAAACGCTGGTCATGGCGCGAGACATTGCGGTTCGTCAGGGGCTGAAGTTTGTCTATGTTGGCAATGTGAACGACGTCTTCAATCAGAGTACATGGTGCCCTTGCTGTGGCGAGTTATTGATCGAACGAAACTGGTACCAGCTCGGCCAATGGAATCTTGACGGCAATGTCTGCCGCAAATGCAGGACTTTGATTCCGGGGCATTTCAACATGTCTCCTGGCTCATGGGGCAATCGGCGGCAGCCGATTCGAATCAGTGAGTATGCTGCCGAGCCTCAGGGACCATCCATGTCGAATCGAAGTTTGCTGCCACAGCTCGAGTTGAACAACGACGACTCGCCTAAAGTTCTCCATGTTCCGACAGCCCCAACCTTAATAAATAGTCCCGTCATGAACACGCTGAAGACTGCCCCCGAACTCAGCTTATCCCAACAGCAAGCTCTGCAATTGGCGGCTTGTGAAATCGTTGCCGCCGCGGTCAACGGCACAGCTCCCCAACTTTCCGACCCATCTCTTGGTGGCCTCGCAGATCTCGAAGTCATGGGTGTCTTCGTGACGCTCAAGAAATCCGGGCAGCTCCGAGGCTGTGTCGGGATGCTGGGTGAGCCCATGATGATTCGTCCTGCTCTGCTTCAGGCCGGGCATAGGACGGCAGTCGCCGATCAACGCTTTCCGCCTGTTGCGGCTGATGAACTACAAGATTTGACGCTGGATGTCACGATCCTGTTCAACTTCGAAACGATTCATGAGGTCGGTGAGGCTCGTACGGCCGCGATCGAAGTTGGAAAGCACGGTGTCAAGATTATTCATCAGGGGCGATCAGGCCTGCTATTGCCGATCGTGGCCGTGGAGCAGCAATGGGATTCGCGGACCTTTTTGGAACAGGTTTGTCGCAAGGCTGGACTGCCATCAAATTCGTGGCTGCAATCGGATTCTCAACTCCTGCGTTTTGAAGGTCGACTGATCGAAGGCCCGTTTTCCAGTAATGTTGCGGAACGAGCGATCCAGAGTTCTGCGCTGCCTCGCTCAACGCTGCCGTCTCAGGATTATGTGCGATCTCTGGCCACGTTCGTGACAGCCAATATCCGATCGCTGGCTCAGGGAGCTATTCCAGCCTGTTTCCCCAGTCATTTGTCGGACCGTACTGTGGACGGGCTCGCAATCCAGTTAGCCTTGTCCAACGGACAGCGGATAACGTTCTCGAAGCTGCAACCGAGCAGCGGTGTCCCGTTGCAAATGACTCTGCTGGAACTGGCGCAGTCGGCGGCCAACTGGTTGCAGCAGTCAAAGACAGCACCTTCTCAGATTTCCGCCGACGTCCTGCTTCTCTTTAATGCGGAGCAATTGAAGTCGTTAAACTCCGAGAGTCTTAGAACGCCTAACAAAACCGACTTGACGAGGTTTGT
>CAIJTV010001392.1:0-3401 GCA_903823635.1 uncultured Planctomycetaceae bacterium | reverse complement strand
CTCAATTCGGAGCGGCGATTCCGGGAAAGCAGGACTTGCGTCGTCAGGATTTTCGCTCGAGTCTTCAAAAATCAACGTGTCAACGCGAAGATCATGCTGATCGCGACGTGGTTCAGAAGATATCTGCAGAGACTCTTTCGCAGCGTAGACCTCGATCGGAATTTGGCTGGCCATAAAACGACTCCAAAAATCGTGGTGACGAATGGACGTCGCCGTGGTTACAATATTACTCCGTCCTATCGGGTTATCATCCAGTCAAGGTCTTGCAACCGGAGATCCATAATGTCCGTTGTTATCCCCCCTGAGTTCCAGCCATTTGTGGTGGACGGAATTGCAAGTGGTCGGTTTCGGTCTGAAGAAGAAGCTGTGAAGGAAGGATTAACCTTGCTCCGCAGTCGCGAACAAAAACTTGATGCACTCCGTAAAGATATCCAAATTGGACTTGATGATCTCGAAGCCGGCCGGACTTCACCGTTCGACGTTGAAGACATCATCAAACGTGGTCGCCAGAGACTCGCAGCTTCCCAAGCGACTGAGTCATGAGAGAAGTTCACAAATCGCGCGCGGCAAGTATCGATCTGGACAACATCTGGTATTACATCGCTGCTGATAATCCCGATGCCGCTGATGCGTTTCTTTACCGACTGTTTGCACGGTGTGAATCGTATGCCCATCAGCCGAGCCTTGGGGAATCTCGCCCTGAATTTGGGCGTCAGGTTCGTTGTTTCTCCGTAGAAAAGTTCGTTGTCTACTACAAGCCGGTCACGGAAGGCATCGAACTCATCAGGGTGTTGCACGGAGCTCGCGATATTCAGCAACTCTAAGTTCTAATCTGATGTTGGACCGTTTTCATCGCGATTCGCCGACCTGAATCCATGCATTGTCTGGAGGAGTCGCACTGGATTCTGTTGTCGGTGCGAACAGGCCGGATGTCGTTCACGAAAGGTCGGCTTGGTTCACGGTGATAGTCGAATCTCGCCGCCCGCTCCCGCATTCCGTCTCCTGATGCTGGTCCGAGTTGTTCGAGCCATCGCGTTGGAATGGCAGTAGGGAACGATCCCCGCTGCTGACGTTCCACTACGAGTTTCCGACGCCCCGGCCATAATCCGCAGGAGGAATAAAGTCGCGCCATTCGACGGGCCGCAGTTCACTGGTGCGACCTGGATACATCGCAAACGCCATGGTCGTCAGATAGACAGAGGACAAAACAACCCAAGCGATTCGGTCGGCGGTGGTGGCAAACAGGGCTCCCTTCGGCATTTCGTGAGCCAGAATAATAAGCGAGTCAATCAGAAGCAGCACGAGAATGGCAAGACACAGGGCGATGATCTGAAAACATCGAACAAGGTGCGTACATTGATTCGAGTTAATATGACGTTTGGCGACAAAGAACCGGACGAAGAATGCCGTGATGGGCAAAATCATAGCCATTACTTCCATGGCCTCGCGGCGATTGGGGAACTGCAGTTCCACAACGGTTGGTGCAAGCAGGACAACGACGGGCAATACGCCATCCCAGGCAACAAGCTTCAGAAACCACCGACCATAGTGGACGCGCCGGAGCGTCGTTGTCTCACTGGATCCCATGCGTTGATCGTTTGTAAAGTGATTCATTCGCTCGCCTAACAACTACTCGTCCCCATACCCGGTGGCCCACGGTTGCGACTTGAGTTCTTCGAACTTTCCTGCGGCCAGAAGCCGCCACAGGCTGATGGCTTCTTCGGGCGACTTGCCACTCATGTGCCACGGGCCCTCCCCGGTTTCGACGTTCTCGAGTACCACCAAGCCGTTCCCGAAGACGCTGGCTGACCAGCCTGATTCATGGTTGAGCGACACATCCGGGTGTTCGGGACCCTGCACCGCTAATGACCCGAGGAGATTACGCATCGCCACCTCATCCGGTGAAGCGATCGCGTTGCCCATCCGGTCGTACGCGAAGTAACTCATGTGGTGCCTAACGACAGCCGTAACCGGGCGGCCGCCAAAAGACTTTAAATTCGAAAGCCGCGTTGTCGGCCGCTCCGGTTCACGGCCTGTTCTACCACGTTTCAGCCGCCCCATTAATCTCCGGAGTAGTTGTACGAGTGGTTGTGAATGAAAGCGAGCGCCGCCAATAGCCGGACATCATCAAGCGCAGATTCAGTGAGCATCACCCCTATGAATACATGCCGAACGAGGTTACCCACAGAAGTGCCAGTAATACGAGAGTCACAGCGCCAATAAGTGCCGACAGGCAACCGGCTGGCTTCGGAAGCCCATTGCGAATGATTCGTCCCGCTGTCGACTCGTATCCTATCTTGCGTTTGAACCTGCGTTTTAGATTGGTCCACCAGCGGAATGGTTTCAGTAGAGCGGTGATTCCCAGTGCTTTCTTGACCTGCTTCTTCGCCTGCGTCAGGCCCAGAATTGTTTTCCAGGATGGTCGGCGATAGCGGAAGAATTTCATGGGGTTTTGCCTAGCATTTGTGTTCCGCTGGGGATCCACTAGAGACTATCACGGTCAGGCCATGATGCAAGGGCCAGAGCATGAAAACTGGTGCAGTCGAGCGCCGTCAGCGGAATGATCGTTCTCATTTCGGGATGGGAAACTTCGCAGTTATTCCCGTTGCACAGGACTGAACTCCGGACAATCTGGAATCGCGATGATCTCCGCAGCGGTTGATGGTGCAGTGCTGTAAACCATTGTATCCTGCCTCGCAATTCGCAGATCAGCATCTTAGCGGCACAAAAATACGCATGGAGTACGCTCTGACAGTAAGGCGACGACACTTGCCGCGATCGCAAATGGGTTCTGCGTCGCCATAAAGCAGCAATCACTTACTTCACCGGACTCTGCGTTTAACGATGATCACTTCAGACACCTGAATCCCGGGTAACAGCGACCGATGTGGCGAATCGGAGTTCACTTCGCTACTCCGGTCCGACACCCCGAGGCGACATCGATTTGATTTGCAAAGTCAGCGGTACTGCATCAACTGGCGCAGTCAAGTTGACTGCAGGTACAAGTTCGTTGAGCTTGGAAGTGATCGCGAAGTCGGCATGAAACCTCTCCAGTCCAACTCACTCAGGAGCGCGTGTTCTGCGTGCCCCGTTTGATACGTCACAGTGTTCTCGGTAGAACCTCTGACTGCTCTACCGGATGAACACGGCAGCGCCGTTGTGTCCTGATGCTATGCTGGAGGCGTTGAGCAGACTGGCCGTCAGACAGCATGAAATGGTTCGATGGCCACTACAAATGTGCCATCGGCCGCTGATGAACACCCGGAGAGTTGATGCTGAGTTTGCGCAAAGGCCAGAGACAGGAAATGGATAAACGCTGGTCGCTTCGACGCTCTACGTCTGCACTCGCAAAGTCAAAGCCTTATGTGCGATTCGCGACATTGAACCACATGCAGACTACG
>CAIJTV010001391.1:0-7543 GCA_903823635.1 uncultured Planctomycetaceae bacterium | reverse complement strand
TCTGCCAACAATAGGCTGGTCACCATCGAAGAAGACCGCCGATGGCGTTGATAGCTCACCTTCCTGGTTGGGAATTGTAACCGGCTGTCCATGCTCATTAAGCGACGCAATGCACGAATATGTGGTGCCAAGGTCGATGCCGACTGCATGTGTCTGTTTCATAATCTGTCTCAGAAATCGTCCTGCAAGGCTCGACCAAAGCTGCTGGTCGATGCCATCATCCTACTTTCACGAGATCCGGTTCACTAACAGAAAGTCTCGTGGTTCGGCTGAGTACTCTACAGTTTTACTGATGTTTGGTCCTGCCGAGGCTGTTTTCCGGGCAGAATGGAGCAATTGAAAATGGAAACGACTGTTGCCACGTTTTTCCTGCTGAAAAACAGGAATCCCAGCATCATTTTCCGAAATGTTCTCCTCACGGTAACCATGCTGATTTCCGGAATTCGCAACGCAAACGCCTTTGATCAGAAGACAGCTCTGAAGTCCGGGAAGTCTTTGAAGACTGCAATGTTGACCAGGGTGAGTTGGTCGAGCGTTAAAACTCCACTTCAAAATCAACTGTCGGATCTAATGAATCAGTCAAAGGTTGCCGTCATTCGTGACCGTCGGCTTGATCCTCGTTATCAGATCAGCCTGAACGCGACGTCAGTTTCACGCTGGGAAGTGCTAAAGAGTATCGCGGGGGAAGTGCCTGATAGCGGGTGCTGCCTGACGGAACACCTCGCTTGTATCGGTCCTGCGTTGGCAGTTCATCGTATTCCTGTCATGATCGAACTGCGGGAGAAGGAGATTAATCAACTGCAACGCAAGATGAGGCCGGAGGATCATCGAAAACTGGTCGCACTCATCGACTCAAGCTGGTCGGAATTGGCCGAGCCAAAGTCCATTCTCGAAAACTACGCTCGGGCGACTGGCGTTCGTATCACGAATCCGAATTTGATACCTCACGATGTCTGGGCCAGGAGCGACCTGCCTCGCATGACATTTGCCGAAGCGGCGACGATCTTATTGAACCAGTTCGACCTCGAGTTTCGGTTGTCCGATGATGGCCGCTCGGTCAGTCTCAAGACGATTGATCCTCAGGAGACTTTTGATCACCGTTACTCTCCGGGGAAAAAGTTTCAGGCGTCCACCACCGAACTCTGGAAGAGACAGTTTCCTGAGATCACTGTAAAGTGGAGCGGATCCGTAGCCACCGTGAATACAACTCTGGAGCAACATGGCCAGCTAAATGCGGCTTTGTCGGAACTGTTAAATTCCACCGAAGCAGATACGAAAAAGCCCGCAGCCCCGAATTCTTTGCGGACAACAACATTCAGTTTTCGTGCTGAGCGTGCGACGATTGGCGATCTGATTGCCTACTTCCGAGCAAACAAGGTTGTCATTGAAGTGACAGACGAAGATCAGGCAGCGATTAAGGCCGTGTTGAAGGAGATCGTCCAACTCAGCGACATCAAGGAGAAGAAAACTGGTGTGGAGTTCTTTCCGCTGATCTTTGGACGCCATTTTCGCAAAGTAGAGGTGCTCGACGATCGAGTGGTTCTCTCGCTGGAATAGTGGAAACCCCGGGAACGAACGTGCTTTTCAAGGTCGCAACCGGAAAACAGCCAACAAAAAAACGCTGGTCACCTTTTCAGGATAACCAGCGTTTTTTGCAAGGGGAGAGTGGGAGTCGAACCCACGCGTGACGGATTTGCAATCCGTTGCCTTAGCCACTTGGCTATCCCCCCGATTTTATCAATCTGTTTTGGCAAAATGGGTCCCTGTGAGCGACTCAGCTGCCTCGGAGATTTATACCGAATGTATCGGCAGATGGTCCACTGTCCTGAAGTCAATTCCTGGTGAAAATCTTCGGACTCCAAATGTCACGGAATCTGAGGTTTTTCATCTCAAATTGAGAATCTGAAATCAAGAAGTTTGTGCGGTTTGCGAAGAGTCAAACAGGGCAGAATAAGGACATCCGGGATTCCTGAGGGTTCGTTGATCCTGGAGTAGAAGGCGTCGGTTTTCGTGCGTAGGATGGCAGGTCGCGATTCCAGCGGGCGTTTTTCAAGAGTGCCTGCATTCGCGGATTGTTGCATCGAAATTGCCGGCTCCGACACCTGATTTTCTCACCGCTCAGGGCCGTTCCCTACGCCTGGAAGGACGAAACCATCGTGGCAGAATCTGAAGAACAATTGATTTCAAAGGCTCGTGATGCCGTCAGCCAGTGTAACTGGGTGGTTGGTGAATGTGCTTCCAAATGGACACAGCGTTATGCGAAGAACCGTACCGATGGTGACTTTGGCCAGATGGTTGGCCTGAGTGGTGACCAGATCTTCCAGAGACGTCGCGTTTGGGAAGCATTTGGAGAGAACCATAAGAAATATGGCAGTCTCAAATGGTCGTTTTTCTACGTAGCTCTGAACTGGGATGACGCTGAAGATTGTTTGAGCTGGGCTGAGGAATCTGATGCCACGGTTGCAGAAATGCGTGCTTGGCGACGTGCTCAGCGGGGCGAAGATTTGTTCGCTGAGTCTTCAGAAGGATATTCAGAATGGGCGGCTCCACTGGGGATTGACACATCAACGGTGCCATTATCTCGCGTGGTTGATCCATCCCAATTCACCCCCAGCGGGATGGGTGATCGGGCTGGCTTTTCGTCTGGTGAGAGAACAGCAGTTGCGACTATGGACACAGTCGCCCGTGATGCCGGCGAGAACTACGCGCCATTTCGCGCTGACGCGGCTTCTCCGGCACCGCAGATTCGAGAAGAAGCACCCGGCGGAGAACGCCAGGAGTTAACTCCTGAACAGTTCTGGAAACGTGCGTCCGCGATGCTCGACAAACTCAATAAAGCTCTGACGCCGAAGTTGCTGAATGCTCTGGACAAGCAGCCGGAGTCAGTGCGTGAGCGTCTTAATGACGCGCTGCAGGATATTCGCGAAAAGCTGGAAGGCAACCTTGACTAGGTTTCGATCATGGGGAAGGGATGAGTTCATCTCTTCCCCGTTTTGTCGCACATTTGGCCACTATTTTCTGCACGGTATAGACTGAGGTCGGGCTTTCGCGGGATGCGTGATCCAGACCACTGCCTCAATGGTGGCAATGTACGGAAAAATGTTATGGACAAAGAGACTCAGGACAGTCCAAATCAGAGAGAAACCACTGCGGCTGCAAACGGCTGGCTGGTGATTGTCCTGACGGCTCTTGTTGCTGTGCTATTGGTGAAGTCCGTCTTTGATTCGATTTCAAATCGACCCAATTACACCGACGCCGAGCGAGTTGTGACTCCCCGCGGTGCATTGGGTGAAGACGAAAAGGCAACGATTGAAGTCTTTGAAAAAGCTGCACCGTCCGTCGTTTATATTCGTACAAAAGGATATCAGCAAACATTTGATGGCAGTGTGGCCTCGCAGGAGTTTGCATCAGGGACTGGATTTGTCTGGGACGAGAAGGGCCATATCATCACAAATCTGCATGTGGTCAAGGACTCACTGCAGAGGCGTGATTCGCAGCTTGAAGTTCAGCTAGCTGATAAACGTATCTTTGATGCTGAGTTTGTCGGAGCCGTATCAAAGCACGACATTGCTGTTTTGAGAATCGATGCTGAGCCTTCACAGTTGGTGCCTATCACGGTGGGATCATCTGAGGATCTCAAGGTAGGACAGAAGGTGCTCGCGATTGGCAACCCATTCGGATTCGATCGCACGCTCTCCACGGGAGTCATTGGCGGATTGAATCGCACTGTCGGTTCAGACGACGAGAATATTCTGGGAGGAATGATTCAGACGGATGCGGCCATCAACCCGGGCAACTCGGGCGGCCCGCTTCTTGATAGTGCCGGCCGCCTTATTGGAGTGAATTCTGCGATTGTCAGCACGAGCGGTGCGTCGGCCGGTTTGGGCTTCGCTGTCGCTGTCAATGATGTCTATCAGGCCGTTGGCCTCGTATTTAACGAATCAGCCAGCCCGCCCGCTCCTTCAATGGGTGTTGCGATCCTCGATACAGAGACCGCAAGGGAAAATGGGATCCCGGAAAACCTTTTGGCTGGTGGATTGGTTGTCCTGTTCGTTTACCCCGACACCCCTGCGTCGCTCTCCGGTCTGCAGGGATGTCGACGCCAAGGGAACACGGTTATCCTGGGAGATCAGATTACTGCGATTGATGGACAGCCAACATCCACTTTCGATGAACTGAAAGCTTTGTTAGGAAATCACAAAGCCGGCGACACGATCACTCTTGATGTGGTCCGAGGCACCCGACGATTTCAGGTGCCGTTGACACTGGAAGCCCGGAAAGTTCTACTTTAACAGATCTATTCGATCCCGATGATTTCCATTCGCAATTTGCCTCGAGGAATATCGACTTCCACTTTGTCTCCAACCTTTTTTCCAAGCATCGCGGTGGCGATCGGGCTGGTAGTCAAAATCTTCATGATGTCGCCGTCGTAGTCTTCTTCGCCGGGGCCAACGAGTTCATAAGCCTCTTCAGAACCGTCAGAAAGATCTTTGACCTTCACGACGGCGCCGAAGACAACAGAGTCCTTTGGCTTGTCACTTCGTTCGGCGATATAACAGCTCGACAATTTTGACTTAAGCTGATTGATCTTGGCCTGCATGTATCCCTGAGTCTCACGAGCAGCGTGATACTCGGCATTCTCTTTCAGGTCACCTTCCTCGCGAGCGGTCTTGATGCGTTCCGCGATGGCTGGCATATCCACGTCTTCCATCACGCGAATTTCTTCGCGAATTTTGTCATAGCCTTCACGGGAAATGGGTTGTCGTTCCATAGCGGGACCTCAGGCGAATCCAATCTGCGACGACCTGAGTCAGGTCCGTCGATGTTTTCAAAAAGCGCAAAAACACGCTCAAAGACACAGACTCTCCGGAGTTTGTTCAACAGGGAGATTCGGAATCTTCAGCGGTCATGAAACAGAACGGCGGCTGAAGGGTGCGCCTTCAACCGCCGTGTTTTTCTGTTCGGCCAGTATAGCCCTCAAATTTGAGTCAGGCTACGCAATTTCTTTCCACTGTCCGCATTTCGCGCTGTCCAGGACGGCTTCGCAGACCTTCTGGGTTTCAAGCGCGTCGCGGAAAGTGGGGTTACAAGGTTTTCCGGATTCGATGCTGGCGATGAAATCCGCGACCTGATGAACAAAGGTGTGCTCGTAACCGATTTGCAATCCCGGAACCCACCATTTGCCCATGTATGGCATGTCGCCGTCCGTGCAGTGTACCTGGTGCCAGCCGCGAACAAGGGAATTGTCAGCGTAATCAAAATACTCGAGGCGATGCAGGTCATGCAGGTCCCATTTGATCGACGCTTTCTCGCCATTGATTTCCAGCGTGTAAAGCGCCTTGTGACCTCGTGCATAACGAGTTGATTCGAACAGTCCGAGCGATCCATTGCCAAATCGGCAGAGAAACGCACAGGCATCATCAATCCCAACCTTCTCAACTTTACCGGTCAGGTTATGTTTTCGCTCCTTGACGAAAGTTTCTGTCATTGCGGTGACGCTGTTGATTGAGCCGTTGAGCCAGATCGCCGTATCAATGCAATGTGCCAACAGGTCTCCCGTTACACCTGATCCCGCTGCCGCAGAATCAAGTCGCCACAGGCCTGCTCCACCCTGAGGCAGATCTGCATTAATCGTCCAGTCCTGCAGGAAGTTCGCGCGATAATGGAAGATCCTTCCAAGACGGCCTTCATCAATCAGTTGCTTCGCCAGAGAAACCGCTGGTACACGACGGTAATTGTACCAAACCGTGTTTGCCACGCCGGCCTTCTCGATGGCATCTACCATCTTCTGGCCTTCTACCGGATTCATAGCCAGCGGTTTTTCGCAAAGAACCATCTTGCCGGCCTCAGCGGCCGCGATCGCGATTTCAGCGTGGGAGTTGTTGGGCGTACAGATATCAATTGCATCAATATCTTTGCGTTCAATCAGCTTCCGCCAATCCGTTTCTGTGGACTCATATTGCCACTGGTCCGCAAATGCCTTGACCTGTTCTTCGCTACGACCACAGATTGCCTTTAGGACGGGGCGGTGCTTCAGCTCTGGAAAAAAATCATTGACGCGTTTGTAACCGTTGGAATGGGTACGGCCCATGAAGCCATAGCCAACAAGGCCGATGTTCAGTGGTTTTAGGGACATGGTGAGTGATCCTGCAGTGGGAAAAGAAAAGTGTTTGAGACAAATTGGCCAATAAAAATGACCAATGCAAAGACATTGGTCATCGTGACTCAGTCAAGGAGCATCACGCCCAGCCGTGAGCGTCGCGAACTTTGATCATGGTGTCGAGGATGGTGTTCCATGTCTTTGGATTCTCCAGCGTGGCGTTCGGGAACATACAGCCGTCCCAGCAAATGTGCTTGATGCCTCGTTCTGAAGCTCCCTGCAGCCAGTAACCCGCGCATTTAACGATATCGAGCTTCCCGTTCGGATCGTCAGCCGGACAGTGCTTGCCGGTCTTGTCGTGTGATCCCGCGCCGTGGACCTGACCATCGTTCTGTGCGACATGGAAGTCGATTGTCCACGGACGAAGCTTGTCGGTCATTATCTTGTAGGCCGCGTAGAATTCATCGGCCGTATGTCCTTCCTTGACCAACTGGCTCTCAGGAGCGTTGTAGCCCAGCAGGTACAGATAGGTGTGAGCCAGATCTGCCTGGAAGCCCAGCGATTCCGGCATTCCAACTTCTTCAAGAAGATTCAGCATATCCTTCCAGCTGTGCATGCCAGCCCAGCAGATCTCGCCTTCGGCCGCCAGGCGTTGGCCGTGATCCGCGGCGATCTTTGCAGCTTCACGAAACGTACCAGCGATCCTTGATGTGTTGGTCTTTGGGTTCTCACGCCACTTCCCAACGCCAAACTCAGCCGAGTCAATACGAATCACACCGTACTTTCGCACGCCATGCTTTTCGAAAACATTCGCGATGCGACAAGCCATCTTTACGGCACTGATGAATTTCTCACGGGCAGCATCATCGCCCATTGCGGAATCGCCAACTGTTCCTGGCCAAACAGGAGCGACCAGTGAACCAACGGAGAATCCATAGCTGGCAATCTGATCCGCAATCTTGTTGAGCTCTGCGTCACTGGCTTCTGGATTCGTGTGAGGAAAGAACAAGAAGTAGTCAATCCCATCAAACTTCTGGCCATTGACATTGGCTGCAGCCGTGAGCTGCAGCATCTTTTCCAGACTGATTGGCGGTTCCTGACCTTCTCCATCGCCCTTACCAACGAGACCAGGCCACATGGCGTTATGAAGTTTTGGGGAAGAATGAGACATCGCTTTTTTCCTCTGCGAATGAGTAAGTGGAGGGAAGGTCGCAATATGAATGTCGGAGGGACTAGTTCAAAGCTCTTGAAAAGAAAGTCGGGCCAGTCGAAGAATATCATTGCCAGCGGTCAGGGCGGCGGAGGCGAGTGATGCGACGTTTGCCATTGTTCGAAGACCAGGTCCTAGAATGAGTTGGAAAGTGTGGGCGAAATCTGAACAACACCCTACGACAACATCCTTGAAAGCGCGGCATCCTTTGCGAATGCTGGGCCTGTGACGAT
>CAIJTV010001390.1:0-13806 GCA_903823635.1 uncultured Planctomycetaceae bacterium | reverse complement strand
TCTCACGAATCCGGCTACTCACAACACCAGCCAGTCGATCGCTAGATCGCGTTCTCATCTGATGCTTCGGCCACTTCGCCTTCCGCTTTCAGACCGAAGTGCGAATCAATGGCTCCCACAATGTCGCCCGTTGCTGGCTCTGAAGTTTCTTCAACGGGAATGCGTCCCAGAACCTGTCCTTCGGTTTCCAGCACTGATTCACGCACATCCAAAGAATGATTCATCTCTTTGATCATCTTTTCAACGCGAGCCAGGCTCGTATCATCGATCTCGATGGAGTTAATCGTTTCAGCGGCCTGCACCTGCTTCAGGCGAGCTTCCAGCTGAGCGACCTTCACGATCAAGTCCTGTTTGCGTGACAGCATCGCATCCAGCTTCTTCTGGTTTGCTCGCAATGTGTCCCGTTGAGCAGTCAGGATCTGATGATCACGCTTCACGCATTCTTCAGCCGTGCAGAACGATTCAAATCGCTGTGACAAATCGGCTTCAACTTCACTGCGAGAATACGAGACAGCGCGGTAGATGAACTTGTCTCGACCGCTCTCGAGATCCGATCGCAGAGCAAGGATGGCTGCCTTCTGCGTGCTGAGTCCGGCTTCTTTTTCGTTGAGTTCGCGATCCAGATCTTTTACGTCGACCAACTGTTCGGCCACGATCGTCATGTGCTTCCGGATTTCCGGCATCAGGTTGTCGACTTCGTTGCGAATCCGATCGAGTTCAAACTCGACAGAGATTTCGGACTTCACGGCTTCTCTGACATTGCAGCCAAAGGTCCGTACATAGCTGACTGCATCTGAACCCAGCAGCATACCGCCTGCAATTGCCGCCGTTGCTGTTCCAACCACAAGCTTCTTTAACATGATCCCGTCTCCTCACCGTTTGAATCACATGCTTTGAATCACACGTTTTGAAAATTTTTGCGGGTTGTGAATCCGCAGCATGGGGACGTGATTCGACGGCCAGACACGATCATTAGCCAAATTCTGGAGATTTTCTTCGACCCGCAAAACCAGCACAATTGATGCGATCCCAAATGGTTGAGTTTAGCGAACAGGCAGTGTCGACAGCCTGCGTCAATTGTTTCGCGTTTCTAACACCCCTGGGTGTTTTGTGAACTAGGTTTCCGGCAGGCTGCAAAAGGTCTGAGTCTGCGCCTGGGGTGTTCCCGGACGTGATCGACCGACAGCCTGAACAGATTGGCCCCTGTTTTCCTTGGGAAAATCGGCCATTCTGTGAGGTTGCGGAGGAGATCCGCAGCGATCGGAGACGCACAACAATGACGTTACAGACTCAGGATCCTCGAACGGCACAAAATCCGGCTGGCCGCATCAGCAGCCGTCCCGACGGGATGTCAGGACGTAGCGGGGCCGCGCCTTTGGGCCGAGAACTGACCGCCATCGGGATTCTGACCGCCTTCCGCCGCCGCTGGGTTCCAGCTCTGGCTGTTGGCATTCCGGCTGCATTACTGGCGACGGCTCTGGTCTGGGAATTCATTCCGGCCTCTTTTCAGTCGGTCGCTATTCTGAAGATCGAGCAGAACGATCCGAAACTGATCAACAACAATGGCGGTGGTCGCGAGACGGACTTCCAGTTCTATCGTGAATCCCAGAAAAACTACATGCTCAGTCGTCAGGTGATCACGGCAGCTCTGCGAAATCCGCAGGTCGCCGAGTGCCCGACACTGAAGCCAATTACCCATCCCGTCGACTGGCTGATGGGCAAGCTGAAAACTGACGACACGATCAGTCCCGAGTTCCTGAAGGTTGTTCTGGAAGGTCAGCATCCGCGCGACCTGGCATTGATCCTGAATGCCGTGAAAGATGCGTATCTGGAACAAGCTGTGTTTATGTCCAAGAACGCCAAGATCGACGAACTCCGTCGTCTGGAAGAACGCTTTGACGAAATCAACAAGCGAGTCGTCGCGGCACAGGATCGCATCGATAAGCTGGCTGAGAATCTCGGCACAGGCGACTCCAAGACGGCCATCATTCAGCAGAATCTGATTCAGGATAATCTCGACGATCTGTCAAAAACACTTCGTGAGGTCAACAGTCGTATCCGCGCTGAAGAAGCCGCGCGTGCTTCATTGACGCAGCAGGGAGTACTTCCGAATCAGATCAATGCCGATGGCTTGATGGGACTCGGCGGCGCGATGGGGCAAGCGGCGGAGCCGAACGTGGCTAACAACCCAGTCCTTGCTTTGCAGCGTGAACTGATGGTTCTGCGTCTGAAGATTTCGCAGTTCGAAAGTCAGATCCGCAACTCGGATCATCCCGACCTTAAAAACATGAAGCGTCAGGAACAACAGATTCTGGTGGCACTGGGTGGCGGCAATCCTGCTGCTCCAGGAGCCACTCCTGTGTCACGCATGGATTATCTGATTCGTCAGCGTGATCAATTGGCTGCCGATATCGAGCAGCAGAAAGAACGTCTGACAGAGTTCAATTCCCGTACGATTGAACTGGAAGCAGAGAAGCGAAAAATCGAAACAGACATCAAGCTGCGAGACGATCTGCGCGTAACCAAGGATCAGCGTTCAATCGAACTCTACGCTCCTGACCGAATCAGCGTAGTTCAGGATGCCAATATTCCGGAAGAGCCGGAAGTCAAGAAGAAAACACAATTGGCTTTGCTGGCCGGCATGGCGGCTCTGGGCTGTATCGTTTGCGGATTTACACTGGTGGAATGGTTGTCGTACCGCATTGGTGCGGCCACGGATATCTCGGGCGAAGTTGGCATGCGACTGGTCGGAACGATTCCGTCACCGGATCGCGGCGGTCTGCTGGGCCTTGGAATCTTCGCGGGTAAAGTGGACTACGACGAATGGAACCGCGCGGTCACGGAATCGATGGACGTGGTGCGAACATTCCTGATGCGTCATATCGATCCTGCTCGTTCGGCTTCGATTCTGATCGCCGGAGCGTCAGCCAACGAAGGCAAGACGACCGTATCCTGTCAGTTGGCCGCAAGTCTGGCTCGTACAGGCAAGCGAGTGGCGCTCGTTGACTGTGACTTCCGTCGTCCTTCCGCGCATCTGATGGTGGAAGGACAGCAGGGACCAGGTCTCAGTGAATTCCTGCGAGGCGAAAAGTCTCTGGATGAAATTCGTCAGCAGACGCAAGCTCCCGGCCTGTCCTTTATCGGGGCCGGTCAGGTGGATCAGCGAGTTCTCCAGTTGCTGGCGGTGGACGGCGGACGCAACCTGATTCAGCAGCTAAAAGCTCGCTTTGATTTCGTCATCATTGACACATCTCCTTTGCTGTTTGTCGCAGAGCCATCGATGATCGCACAGAACGCGGACATCGTGCTCCTGGCCACTCGCAAAGATTACAGTCGAGTTCAATACGTGATTCAGGCTCGCGATTCTCTGCGAAGTCTGCAGGTTCCACTGCTGGGAGCCATCATGGTGGGTGCGGATTCAGACTTCCAGCGCCAGACGTATGGATATCAGCAGGAAGTCGTGCGAATGGTGCAGTAGACATAGTTCTTCGGCCACCGGGTTTATCCCGGTGGTTTTACTTCTGCACCACGGTCGCAGAAATTAGCCGGAACGCGTTAGCGTCCGGTTCTTGACGCAATTACCGAACAAAACCGGGGGCTAACGCCCGGCGGCTGATGAAGCAGACACACACAAACATGGTCTTTTCCACTCCACAACTTGACGGCACATTCACGGTGGACGTGGAAGATTACTTTCACGTCTCCGCGTTCGCATCCGTGATCCGCCCGGAGAACTGGGATCATTACGTCTGTCGAGTCGAACAGAGCACGCGGACGATTCTGGAGCTTGCGGCGAAGCATTCGACACGTGGAACGTTCTTTATCCTGGGCTGGGTGGCTGACCGCTATCCGCACCTTGTTCGCGAGATTCAATCGGCCGGGCATGAGATCGGATGTCACAGCTATTGGCATCAGCTCATTTATGAACTCGGCCCGCAACGCTTTCGGAGTGATCTGATCAAAGCTCGCGATTGTCTGCAATGGATTACCGGAAGCCCTGTGAAGCTGCATCGAGCTCCCAGTTTTTCCATCACGGAAAAGTCGCTGTGGGCTCTGGATATTCTGATTGAAGAAGGCTTCCAGATTGACTCCAGCATTTATCCGGTCCACCACGATCGCTATGGAATTCCGGGCTCACCGACTTCTCCTCATATCATCGCGACGCGAGTAGGACAGATTCATGAGTTTCCCGGCATGACATGCAAAGTGGCCGGAATGACGGTCCCTGTTGGTGGCGGAGGTTATCTGCGACTGTTCCCGTGGGCTGTGACATCGCGACTACTACATCAGATTCGCAAGCAGCAAAGACCGCTCAATGTCTACCTGCATCCGTGGGAAGTGGATGTCGATCAACCACGCATTGCCGCTTCTCTGAAGTCACGCTTTCGACACTATCAGAACCTGAAAACGATGGCACCCAAGTTGTCAAAAATGTTGACCGAGTTTCGACTTGGAGCGATGACAGACGTTTTAATCAAGCCCTGGAGCGGGCACAACGGCGTGGTCGTTGACCGGGCCGAGAAGTCTTCCGACACGATGGTTGCCAGCAACTGAATTTATTGGCAACTCAGAAAAAGAATACGAACAAGTCCCCGGGAAATCAGACTCCGTTGAAGAAATCCATGCGTCCCAGCGTCCTTTACATTACTCATCGAGTTCCCTGGCCACCCGATCGCGGTGATCGAATTCGTACGTGGAATGTGCTGCGCTATTTGTCGACTCGGGCGAATGTGGATCTGGCCTGTCTGGCTGATGAACCCGTCAGCGACGAAACGATGAAGGAACTGCAACGAGTCACCCGACGCCTGGCCGTGATTCCTCATAGCGGAAAACAAAGATACGTTACCGGACTGTTTTCATTGCTGACTGGTAATACGGTCACCGAAGGTCTGTTCGACAGCGCGTCGATGCGGACGTTGCTGGACGACTGGAGTGAGTCAGAAGAATACGACGCGGTCATGGCTTCCTCATCGGGGATTGCCGGGTACCTCAAGCGAGATTACCTGGCACGTCCTGTGCAATGGGTTGATCTGATCGACGTCGACAGCCAGAAGTGGTTTGACTATTCAAAGGCGGCTCGGTTTCCGATGTCGCTGATCTACAAGCTCGAAGGCAAACGTCTGCGAGCAGTGGAGAAGCGACTGGCCAGGCGGTGTGAGCAATTGCTGGTCGTCAGTGACGCGGAGCGAGAACTGTTTCGATCATTTTGCCCGACGGACAAAATCAAAGCTGTGGGCAATGGAGTTGACTCCATCTACTTTGCTCCTTCGACGAATGTTCCGGTTGATGAATGTTCGTGCGTTTTTGTTGGCGTAATGAATTACAAACCGAATGCGGATGCCGCGATCTGGTTTGTTCGCAACGTCTGGTCTCAGATTCGTAATCGCTATCCAGACGCGGTCTTCCGAATCGTTGGTAAGTCACCAACGGCAGAGGTTCGGGCGTTGGCCGCGGTGCCAGGCGTTGAAGTCACGGGATCAGTTCCGGATGTACGCCCGTGGCTGCATCGATCGACGTGTGCTGTTGTCCCGCTGCACATCGCCCGAGGTATTCAGAATAAAGTTCTGGAAGCCATGGCATTTGGTCGTCCTGTGATTTGTTCACCGGCCCCTCTGAAGGGATTGGCTGCGGAACCCGGTCTGCACCTGCTTCAGGCTGACGTCGCAAGCGAGTGGGTTGAATCCGTTTCGCGAGTTTTTGCGGACAGGAATCTCCAGCAGGAGCTGGGCATGGCCGGCGCGGCGTTTGTGCAGTTGCACCATTCGTGGGATCACTGCCTGTCGCCTCTGGATCGAATGTTGGAACGTCGGCAGAAAACACAGAAATCGGAATCGGGGGTGGCCAAATGAAGGGCTTAATCTTCACCTGGCTGCTGACTCTGCTGGGTGTATCGGCGTCATTCATTCGCCCCTATCATGGCTTTTTGGTCTACGTGGCTCTGGCGGTTCTGCGACCGGATGCTTTGTGGAGCAGTCATATTCAGGGCGGCCGTTTCAGCATGATCGTGGCATCGGCAATGCTGCTCAACTGGTTCGTACGCTGCTGCGGCAACTGGAATCTGGGGCCAGCTCGCCGAGTGGTGCTGTTGCTCCTCGGTTATTGGCTGTGGAGCGTATTCCTTGCGCTGAGTGCTGACAGTCCGGCCCATGCGTGGTACTTCGTGGAACAGCAATCAAAGATCGTATTGCCATTTCTGGTCGGAATTACCACCGTGCAATCGTCAGTCGATTTGCGACGACTGGCCTGGGTGATTGTTGTCTGCCAGGGATATGTTTCGTTAGAACTGAATCGCTACTACTTCAGCGGATACAACATGCTGTGGGAGCAGGGATTCGCGAGTCTCGATAATAACTCCATGGCCATCGGGCTGGTCACTACGCTCGGTGTCGCGTTCTTTCTGTTCTTCTATGAAACGAGCACGATCCGTCGCGCAGTCATTGCCGGCTGTGCTGCGTTTATTGGGCACGCGATTTTGTTTTCGTTTTCTCGTGGAGCGATGCTGGCGACGGTCATTTTTCTGGGGATCTCGTTCTTCATCATTCGCAAGACAACACTGCACTATGCCGTCTATGCACTCGGAATTGTCGTAGCCCTGTTTACTGCCGGGCCTCAGGTTCGCGACCGCTTCATGGAGACGTTTGCTCAGGAGAATGGTGTTCGTGAAGCGTCGGCTCAGAGCCGTCTGGATCTGTGGCGTGACTGCATTACTCTGTTGGCCGAGGATCCTGTCATGGGCTGTGGACCAGACCACTGGCCTTTGCACGCTCATGAATTTGGCTGGCCGGCCGGCAAAGAAGCTCACAGCTTGTGGGTGCAAACGCTGGTCGAATTGGGAGTTCCCGGTTTCCTGATGTACGTCGGTTTCTTCGTGATAGTCCTGGTTCGCTGTTGGAAGTTGCTGCAAAAAACTTTGAATGACGAAGACGCCTGGTTCGCGGATTCAGCTCGAATGACGATCGCGTCGATCATTGGTTTTATGGTCTCCGCTCAGTTCGTAAGTCTGGAAGCTCTCGAGATTCCGTACTACGTTGCGTTACTTGGTGCAGGTTCGCTGGTCGTCCATGCTCGCGCCGTTCAGGCGGCTCAGGCCGCTGTTTTGGTTCCATCGGGTTTAAGCACCGAGAGACGGATTGATGCTGATGCTGATGCGGAGAAATTCGTTTATGAAGCCCCTCCGGCCTTTGATTCTGTTCCCGCACTTTCGCAGCGGCGATACATGAACAGTCCGGCTGATGAGCAGCCAGCATGCCTGGCAATGTCAATCTCGACAGCCGTTGCCGAGCCGGCAGGAACCCGTGATTGGCGTGACATAATAGGCGGTGAATTCGCCCCGGTTATGAACTAGTGCTCGTTCACAGCCTTGAGAATCTGTCCGGAATCAATAGTGGTCAGCTCCGTTGAGGCCGCCTGACAATTGGTTCGCAACATTTTCTGAACACTCATACCTGTTCTGAACCCACCTTTGTTGAACCAACGCAGGATAGGGCGAAGGTACGCAGGAAGCGTCCCTGATTACGGTAAAAGGAATCGCGTTATTCCGGAACCCAGCCCTCCGAAACTTTTCTCTTTCGGCCGCTTAGCGAGCTATGTTTGAAGCTGCCCGGCAGCCGCAACGGTTGCGGATGTGCAGCGTGTTGTTAAGCCTGATCGCTAAAGAAAACTGAGCGGGCGCGGAGAAGATTGTAATGTCGGCGGAAATTCACTTCACTAACTCCCGAGGGACTGCCGGCCAGTGGAAGAAGTCTGCGCTACAGGTCATTTTGACGGGATTAGGTTTCCTGGGAGTGGTCGTTCTCTTTGCACGAGAAGGATCCAACCGGCGTCCTTACTCTCTGCCAGCGGCAACAACTGATGTAGCGGCAACAGCCTTAACCGCAACTGGCGAGATACCGCTGATCGCAACCGAGATTCAGGAACCGGAAGCCGCAGAGATTGCAGCTCAGGACACCGCACCATTAGTCCCTCTTGTTGATGAAGTCTCTGTCCCCACGTTTCGAGCAAAGAATTCCGTATTATCCATTCGACATGTTGCGCCGCTGCATGAGCAGATGGTGACTCCGGGGAACTTCGAATACCTCGGAGCCTTTCGGCCCCCACACACTGATGATGCGAAAACGCGTTTCAGTTATGGCGGCTGGGCCATGGCGTTTCACGAACAGGGTGATGCAAGTGGCGATGCTGACGGCTACTCCGGGTCCTTATTTCTGACCGGCCATCGGCAGGAAGATTTTGTCGCAGAAATCAGCATTCCGCAACCAGTGATTTCGCATTCGATGCATGAACTTCCGGTGGCGTCCGTGCTGCAGCCACTCAGTGATATCACTGGAGGCATTCGTGAGTACATGACTCAGGGTTCCAGCGAGCCGTTTCAAATTGGCGGCTTATGTGTTGTCGGCGACCGAATCCACTGGACGTTGTATAAATACTATAACGTCCAGACAGTTGACTATCCCTCGCATGGTGTATCGTCTTTGACTCTTTCTGATCCGAGGCCGGAGGGACTCTGGCATCTGGGGCCTTCGAACACGGGCCGTTCCGAGTGGCACTCTTACAAACATGCCGGATACATTTTTGAGATTCCGCCGGATCAGGCGAAGCAATGGTGGTTTGGCGGTCGCAGTCTCATCTCCGGGCTGCAGATTGCAACCGGATTAAACATTGCCAGCCACGGTCCGGCGATGTTTGCCTATAACCTTCCTGAGGGAAGTGTCTCAAAGAATCACGATCTTGATGCGCTGCCACTGGTGTACAACGACATTGCACGTCCGGCCCCCGACTTCATTCCGTCTGATCGCTGGACCGGTGGCGCCTGGCTGACGTTGAACGACAAGCATACCGTCATCATTGCGGGACGAAAGTCGCTTGGTGAGTCCTACTACGGAGAAGCGAGACCTCACGATTGTTCAAGCGACAAGGGTTTCCACGGCGCGCCGTATGAAGCTCAAATCCGTTTCTATGCACCGCAGGTACTCGCCGCGACAGCCGCAGGAAAAACTGAGCCGACCACTGTCCAGCCCTGGGATGTCTGGGACCACGATTCGCCAGGTGGCGGATTCAACAAGTACCTTTTTCGCACATGTACTCAGATGTTAGGCGGCCTGGCATACGATCGAAAGAACAACCTGCTTTATGTGGCTCAGATCGATGCCGGGACGACCGCTGATGAACCGTATGAACTACTTCCGGCAATTCATGTGTTTCGAATCGTTCCGTGATAAGCTTAAAGCAATTGCCCCGAAAACCCCTGCCGATTCGAACCTCGACACCGCTCAGGTTGTTCGGCTGAAAAAAGGCTCGCACTGTGCGTGCCTGAAACTGCTCAAGACTCCAGTCCTGTCCGAAATCACAACGCTGCCCCTGAGGCACTCTCCAAGGATCTCAAATGTCTCTGATCGCTGAAGCAATTTCAGAAGTTGACGAAGTAGAAACCGTCAAGACTCTTAAAGGCGGCCGTCTCAAAGGGCTTGTTCGCAGTCGTTGTCCTTTGTGTGACAGCAGTCACTCACGTCCGGAAACGAAGATTGCCGGGTACCAGATGGACAAGTGCTCGGACTGCGGCCTGGTGTTCATGAATCCGCGTTGTACCGTCGAGCATCTGGAAGCGATCTATACCGTCCGAGATGAAGAAGAACTGATCAATCTGTATGCACGCATCGCCACTCCGAAAGTGATTGGTGAGTATCACGAAAAGCTGGCAAAGATTGAGCGGATCATGCCCGGTAGGGGAAAGCTGCTCGATTTCGCCTGCGCCGCGGGATACTTCTTCGAGCAGGCTCAGCAGCGAGGCTGGGATGCGCACGGATGTGATGTCGGGGTCTGGGCTGGTCGAGCCGCTGCGGTTCGTGGACTAAAGAATATGCACATCGGCGAACTGGACACGCTGGGATTCCCGGATGAGTCGTTTGATGTCGTTTATGCCGCCCAGGTCTTTGAGCATTTGCTGAATCCCCTGCAGGATCTGAAGGCCTTGCTGCGAGTCCTGAAGCCGGGAGGTCTGTTGTACATCGACGTACCAAATTATCGGACTCTGCCGATCATGCTGGGACGAGATGATTTCATGCTGAATGAACCTCCGCAGCACATCAATTACTTTACGCCAACAACGCTGAAGAAAATGCTTCGGGATGCTGGCCTGCAATCAATAAAGATCGGTTCGGGTGGCGGCCTGAAATGGGAGAACCTCCTCGGCCGACCGATCAGCAGTGACATTGCCGATGCCTATGGCCTGACGGGCAATGCCGCCCCGGCCACGAGAGCTCAGAAGCCGTCGCTGCTGAGCCGGGTGAAGTCGACAGCAATCAGTATGGCGAAATCGGTCGTTGTCAATCCCCTGCTTTATGGTCAGGCGAAGGTGGGAATCAACCTGACCTCCCACAGTATCAAGCCGCCTGCACGAACCTGATGGTCGAGCCGATACTGAACGGACACACGACCATCAGTGTTCGAAAGAATCGGAGCATTCGTCACGAACGGCAGCACGCGAGTATTTGATAGATGACTTCAGTCCACATCATGAGGCTGAAGGTCAACGTCGCTCAGAGACAACAATCTCGACCTAGGGTTCTTCGTCGCCCGAACAACGCTTGCTGCTGTGATAGAGCCTGACAAAGGCAAAGTCATTGCCCCAAAGGAACCTACCGGTTCGAGCGGCAAAACCGCTCACGCTGCAAGCTTCCCGAAGAGGCGTGCACGGTGCGTTCCAGAAAATTGTGCAGGACGCTAATGAAGCCACGCCGTGAACTCTTGCAGCATTCTTCCGTGTACGCGGTCGGTCAGATCCTGAATCGACTCGCGTCCGTGTTGTTGCTGCCACTCTATACTCACTGTCTTTCGACAGCAGATTATGGTGTCACGGCAATTCTGGACCTGACGGCTGTGATTCTTTCGTTGATGATCGGCGGAGGCATGGTCTCCGCGGTCACTCGGTTTCACTTCGACGGCGATACATCAGCTCATCGCGATCGGCTCTGGTGGACCGGGCTGACTTATCTCGCCATGACTTCCTGCGTCGTGCTGCTGCCGATGTGGATGGGGCGACAACTTCTTTCCGACCTGACGCTCGGGGACAATTATCCGAACGGGGCCCGACTCTACACGCTGACCCTGGCCACGATTATTGTGCAGAACGTTGGTCAGTTAGTGGAGGCGTATCTCCGAGTATTAAAATGGTCGGGCCTGTTTGTTGCGATCTCACTGGGGCGACTGCTGCTGAATGTGTCGCTGAACGTGTGGCTGCTTGTCGGCATGGACATGGGGGTCGAAGGCCTTTTGCTGGGTAACTTCACGGCATCCGCGATCCATGCGGCGGCGCTGATGATTGTCTTCCTGAAGACTCGAGGAGCGTTTCGATTTAATCTGGCACTGTCGATCGAAATGCTGCGATTCAGTATGCCGTTGCTGGTCACCGCGATCATGGCCATGCTGATGCACGAGGCCGATCGTTACTTCATTCGTGTCTTTATCGACATGGATGAGGTCGGTGTGTATTCCCTCGCCCACAAGATCGCGTTCGCTGTCAACACGCTGTGTTTGCTGCCGTTTGCCTCGATCTGGCACGTCGCGATTTATGACATTGATCGGATGCCCCAGGCCGATGATATCTACGCCAGAGTATTTCGCTGGTTTCTTGGCGGCATGGGCATCCTGTTGCTCGGGGCCGCGTTGACGGTGCATCCTGTTCTGCCGTTGATGACACCGGATGCTTACGGGGATGCGACTGATCTGATCTCGGTGATCCTGCTGGGATTCTTTCTGTTTGGCCTGCAGCTTCAGTTTGAAGTGCCCGCGATGCTGTCGAAGAAAACAAAGCGACTTGTGCCCGGAAGCGTGATCGGAGTCGTGGTGAACGTCGTTGGTAACTTTTTGCTTGTTCCTGCCTATGGCAGTTGGGGAGCTGCATGGGTCGGTGCTCTGACTTATGCGTCGTTCTCGTTTACTACGCTGCTGATGTGTCGATCAATCCGTCGGATACCTTATCCATGGAAGAGCAGTGTTCTCATCAGTGCGGGCCTCTGTGGCACCTATGTGGTGTTGCGATACGGACTGTTTCCGTCGGTCGGTTTATGGACAGAACTACTGGCATCCGTCGGTTGCTGTGCTGCCTGGGCCGTTGCACTTTTCGGCCGTGATGGTCTGGAATGGTGGTCGACTCGAAAAATTCCGGTTCCGTCATCTGAGGCAACATTGCCCGAGTCTGAGGCGACTCGAATAAATCAGAGTTCTGCAGGAACAGTTTCTTCACGTGCCCGCGTCGCTAACGAAATCATGGCCCCCGAAACCGTCATCGCGTGATTTGACAACATGAAACGATTCCTGAAGCAATCTCTGTCGGCGTTGTCTGCGGCTATCGTGTTTCCTGCGGTCTGTCTGTTCCAGTTGCAGGCGGCTATCTCCGGAGCGGATCGCGTCTTTGGCAACTGGAGCCAACTGTTCAGCCTTATTCCTGGCCTGACAGGCGTCTATC
Organism: uncultured Planctomycetaceae bacterium; assembly: GCA_903823635.1. GTDB lineage: Bacteria > Planctomycetota > Planctomycetia > Planctomycetales > Planctomycetaceae > SXXK01. The sequence continues at coordinate 1,343 of CAIJTV010001390.1, read as the reverse complement.
TGCGACACGCTTTCTACCGCCGGACAATGAAAGGCTGTGGGCCGGACGCCTGTGTGTCTTTTGGGACGCTGTTTTCTCATCCAGGCGTCTCGCTCGGCCGGTCGGTCTACATCGGAAACTACTGCTCGATCGGAGACGTTACCATGGAAGACGACGTGCTGATTGCCTCGCATGTTTCGATAATGAATGGCTGCCGTCAGCACGGTACAGATCGGCTGGATATTCCGGTGCGTGAACAGACCGGGGTCTACGAACCGGTGACCATTGGTTGTGATTCGTGGATTGGTGAGCGAGCCACCGTGGCGGCGAATATCGGCCGGCATTGCATCATCGGAGCCGGTGCTCTTGTCTTATCGCCGGTGCCTGATTACAGCATCGCGGTCGGTGTCCCCGCGCGAGTCATTCGGGATCGCCGACAACCGCAGCCAACCAACGACATTGAAGCATCGCTTGATCGGGCAGATTGCATGGTGAAAAGTTTGCTCTCGACCGCCCTCAATTGATAAGTGTTTCAACTTTCATGGACGGTTCCAAAATCACCGCTCGCTTGAATCCACTGGAGACTGAACCGGTGAGCCTGCGTTCGCTAAGGCTCACTTGTCACACCCTACGAGAAACGGTGAAATTTGTAGGGTGTGACAAGTTCGCCCGGCGAATGCAGGCACACCATTCAGGGTTACTCTTTTGAACCAAACCCTTCGCGGGAAGCAAAGCCTGGGCCAAGCGGATGCGCGGAATGCGTTTTGGGCATCAAACGAAAAAAAAGGAGCACTCTGCAGACAAGTCCGCAGAGTACTCCCTCAAGTTGTTCGACCGGACGGCGATCGTAAGTTCAGCGGTTGAACTTTGATCTGACTAGAATTCGCCCATCACTTCCCCACCGGACTTTGTCCCCAACGCACCCCAGATACCATAGGGGCTGCGAGCACCAAGAGTGGTGCTGACGGCGAGGTTACCGGTGTCGATGTTCTCGGAAATGTACCGTACAGAGCCGTCTGCCAGAAGAGCCTGAGCTCCGCCGGTGTGATAGCTGCTGGCCGCAAACATACCGACGGCTCCGTCAGCATTGCCGTTGGCGTCATTGATGCAGGAAGGTCCGTTCGGAGGAGTTACTGTATAGAATGAATTGATTTCTGGCTGGCCATCACACCAAATTGAACTGAATCGGCCCTTAATCCCAGCGCCTGTTGAATAGCGGGCTCCGGCTCGAATCGGAGCGGCTGCAGCGAGCCCTTCAAGGCGAGAGATGCTGTCCTTCAAGGCGTCGGTTTCTTCCTGCATCTTCTGTATCGCCGTCATCCAGAATTGTGGCGAAGCTGGAGACAACTGGGCATCGAGGCGCT
>CAIJTV010001389.1:0-5483 GCA_903823635.1 uncultured Planctomycetaceae bacterium | reverse complement strand
CGGACAGTGTTGATCTTGTCGGCCGCATCGGATGATCCTCGAACACGAATTCCAGGTGCTTCCAGAACTGTGGCGAGTCCTTCGATCACCCATGTTGGCGTTTCACCGATTCGCGAATGAATTCCAATGTTGTAGCCGACCTGATGAGTTGTTTCATGAACGATTGTGTCAGCCGTCTCGCCGGCGACACCGTTCAGCATCGCCGCAAGAGTTGCCTGATTCGAGGCGGGATTCTCAAGCGTCAGTTCATCCGCCGTCAGGGCATCGTTACTTGTTGATGCCGCAGATGTGTCACCGTCCACAGGCGATTCTGTGCTGGCGTTCAACTTTGCTGGGCGATCGTACAAGACAACTCGATTCGACTTGAGCGAGTAATAACCTCGTAAGTCCTCAGACCATAGCATCTGGTCGCGTCCGCAGTACTCTTTGAATTCGTCAACGGTGTTGAAAACGATGGCGACCATTGTGAACTCAGGTTCGGAGGTCTCGAATCCTCGGATACTATAAAATGAATCTACCTGCCTATAGATCTCCTCAAACAAAGTAGCATAGGCTTTCGCTTTACCCTTTTTTCCAACGACGACGTAATGGGCGGACACGTGAATGTCATAGCCGGATCGAAACTCTGTCAGAAGTTGTTTACGAAATTCAGACGGAGACACTCGATGAAAGCTGTCGCCTACAATGCGAAACGATGTCAGCCGAGAAATGTGATGTGTGGTCAACACACCAAACTCGTCCATCAAAAAGCATCGCTCTGAGTCTTTCGCAATGATTTTTCCGGTATAGGTCTGAAACTCATCCTTGATCTCGATTAGTCGCGACTTCGACTCCGCGCACGTGACTTCTCCGGTAACGAGGATAGAGAGAATCGCAGCAGCCAGCCGACGGACAATCAGACGTCGGTCGGGCACAGGAAATCGAAGAATTGTTGTGGCAGCAAACGGCATGGATGGCGGTAGTCCGAACGAAGTTTCGGGAAGGACGCCTCGAAGCCTGGCTTTGGACCTTGTTTCAGGGGGAAAAATCCTGACGATTTCTCTGCAAGTTCAGATCAGTCGCGCGCAGAAGGCTGCCATGCCACATCAAAGCAACATCTGAACACAGGAAGGCAACACATTCACGCCTCGATTGATTCTGTTTGCCAACACACCTTGATGCAAATACTCCCCCACCTCGTTGCCTTTGTGAAACAGTGGAGGAAAGATGATGCAAACCCGCAACATCCAGTACTCAAACGCGACACTCGGATTCTTCAACTGCTCCTCGAATTCTGCGCCCTCACATTCGGCACAATGGCAAAAACAGGTCCCCTATACGCTGGAGCAGCAATTTGGGCCGATCATGTAGGACTTGCCCTGAAGAACTTGCCGTTGGGTTCTCGAAAAGACTGGTGGGAAAAGAGAAGGTGTGCGCCATGCCTAGGCGCTGCCTCAGGATGCCTTGAAGATACAGGATGTTTGCCATGCCCCGGATTAAGTGGTTGACACTGGCTGTTGCTCCATTCTTGCTGGCCCTCTCCTCTGCCAAAGTTTCGGCTCAGGATTCGCTCTATTCGATCGCGGAACCAGCGTCGTTCTTTTCTGCGGGTGCCCAGTATCTTTTCACCACTCGAGACACCAATTTTGTAAGTCCCGGAGCCTTCATTGCCGGGCCGGATTCCGCAAACGTCGGCTTTGGAGCCGCAGACTTCGGCTATAAGTCAGGTGTTCAGGCTTTTCTTGGCTACCACAGTGATGGAGTTCGGGTAGAAGCAATTTTTTCAGACTATGGTGCGTGGAATTTTCTGAACACTGGGACACTGACCACTGGGTTGGCCTTCGACGAAGGGATTGGGGGACCGTGGGCCGGTGCAAATCAGATTGATCTTACGACGGGCTTCGAAAGTCTGCACGCCTCGGCGTCCGCCGGAATGGGGGGGGATGCGGACGAATTTGAAGGGCTGGGGCCGGTTGGCGGTTTTGCCGACGATCTTCCGACATACTCGGTCCTTTACCGCAGCATTATGCAGTCATATGAGGTGAACGTAGTAACTGAAGATCCGGAAGCACGGGTTCAGATCGGACTGGGGTATCGACATATCAGCATTGATGAAATTGGCAGTGTTGGAATTGAAGGTTCCCTGAGAGCTCTCACTGTGGCCGCTCCGAATGGCGGAATCTCGCACAACAGCCTGATCACTTTTGGCGGCCTCACCCACGTCGCGGGAACCGCCAATGGATTTGAAGACGAGACTTCAAACGCTTCTACTTTGCCCGACACACTCCAGATGTTTCATGATGCCCGCACGTCGAACAGTCTGAATGGTGCTCAGGTAGTTCTGAGTGAACAGCTTATGTACTGGAAGGGTTGGACCATTGATGGAATTGCAAAGGCCGGGGCTTACCACAATCAGGTAAAAGCCAGTGTGTCGGAAACCTATATTGGCACCGACCCGGGACCAGGCGGCGACTCCTCAACATACGGCCGAACTTTTACGGATACCAAGTCTCAACTGGCCTTTGCTGGTAGTGTTGGCCTGCAGTCAAACTTTCCCCTGAGTGATCATTGGAGTCTGATTAGCGGCTACGAATTGACGTACATCTACGGGGTCGCTCTCTCTCCGGAGCAATATGCAGGTGTTACGGGGCCCACCTTCGTGACGCGAACCTTTAATGCCGACACACACGGTGAAATCATCGCGCATGGTGGCAACGCAGGTCTTCAGTTCAGTTATTGATCCATGAGCTGTCGATGACGATCTTCATTCTGGATCTGGACAACACGCTCTTCGATACTCGGTCTATTCCTGCCGAGCTTACCGATCGTCTGCATTCTCGCCTGCGACAAGCGAATGCAGAGTGTCATGCCGTGTCTTCAGAAGTTCTGGAGCAAGCAATCAGCGACACATGGTATGCTCCCTTCTCGGTAGTGTGCGAACGCTACTCACTGCCCCGGACTTTCCTGGCCATGTGGAACGAATGGCAGGAAACAGTATCCTTCGACCAGCCGCTTGTCCCCTATCCGGATGTGGTGAGTTCGCTTCGAATACTTCGCAATCAGGGACATCTGCTTTGCCTGTTGACCTCCGGCGAACGAAGATTCCAGCAAGCCAAAATCGAAGCCCTGAGAATCACTCCGTTCTTTGATGAAATTCACATCGACGCTGTCGACGAATTCTGTCCGGGAAAAGCAGCGATCATCTCGGGCCTGCTTATATCAAGGAACTGGAATCGCAAAGATCTGCTGATCGTCGGCGACAGTGCAACCAACGAGATCGATGCCGGCTTACGTCTGGGTATCTCGACGATTCAGATCCTGCGTCCAGGGGTTGTTGCCACCGATCTGGCTGATCGTCACATCCATTCGCTGCTTGAGCTGTGTCACGACACCGCGTCTCATTGAGACAAAGCCACCTAGAGATCATGTACCCCGTGTGAATCCAGTGACGCAGTGGTTTCAAGCGGAATGCCAGAAGCACTGGTGCATCGCTTGACGTCCCGCAAAGGTTGACGACACTTCCTGAGATTGACGGCTTGCCGAGAGCTAACGTGAATTTGGAGGTGCTGGTATGTGCATGCGATATTTGAGTGTCTGTATCTGTCTGCTTTTGAACATGTCGTCAGGAATCGCCGGAGACTGGACTCAATGGCGCGGCCCAAACCATAACAACGTCGCTGCTGCTGGACAGACCGTTCCTGCTGAGTGGAGTGAGTCGAAAAATATTGTATGGAAAGCCAGTGTGCCCGGCCGTGGTCATGCGTCGCCCACTATCGTCGGAAACAGTGTCTTTCTGAGCACGGCCATAGAGGCAACTCAGACCCAAAGCGTTATTGCATACGATCGCACCAATGGTAAGCAACTCTGGGTGACGGACATCAGTAAAGGTGGCTTCCCGCCGATCCATCCTAAGAACACACACGGATCATCCACAATCGCGTCAGACGGCAAGTTTATCTTCGCTACCTTCAGCCACCACGAAAAAGTCGAGGCAGTGGCATTGAGTCTGGCTGGAAAGATTATCTGGCGTAAAGACATCGGTGGTTTTCGTCCTGAAGCCTACGAGTATGGATATGCAGCATCGCCAACTATTCACAAGGACGCGCTGATCGTATCCGGGGATAGCGACACAGTGGCATGGGTCAAAGCCGTGAAGCTGTCGAACGGCGAGCTGATCTGGGAACAGCAACGTCCGAAATTCCTCAACTGGTCTTCTCCGATTGTGGCAAATATCGGCAGCCGTGATCAATTGCTGCTGAGCGGTCTGCACATGATCGCTTCTTACGATCCCGCGACCGGAAAACCACTATGGAAAACCGAATGTCTCACTATGGCCACGTGCGGAACATGTGTGTGGGAAGGCGACTTGATCTTTGCCAGTGGAGGCTACCCGGATCCGGAAACTGTTGCCGTTAAAGCAGATGGATCCGGGGTTGTCTGGTCGAATAAAGTGAAGTGTTATGAACAGTCAATGGTGGTGCACAAGGGTTATCTCTTTGCATTCAGCGACGCCGGGATTGTCCATTGCTGGGACGCAAAGACCGGCCGCGAAATGTGGAAACACCGTTTACAGGGCCCTGTCTCTTCATCTCCCCTCGTCGTTGGAAACACCATTTTTGCGACTAATGAAGCCGGGACCACCTGGGCGTTCGAAGCAAACCCACAGAAGTATGTTGAGGTTGCAAAGAATCAGCTTGGAACCTCCGGCTTCGCATCACTGACAGCCGTCGACGGAATGCTGTTTATCAGAACTTCATCGGGAGACGGTTCAGATCGCAAGGAATCACTATACTGCATCGGAAAGAAGTGATTTGGCGTCCTCCGACAGCGACACGCCCGCTGTAGAACCATCCAATGATAAATCCGCGGAGCACTTTCTCAGATGCCTCTCCATCAGCCTGACGTTCTGATCATGGGAGGCGGGGTAATCGGATTAACCACGGCACTATGTCTCGCAGACAAAGGCCTGTCAATCAGTCTTCTGGATCGACAGTCTACGGGACAAGAAGCATCCTGGGCCGGTGCAGGAATGTTGCCACCGGGCAACCTTCAGAATGCAACAACACCAGAGGCTCGACTTAGATCCTATAGTCACAGCCTTTGGGCTGGCTTCAGTCAAAGGCTGCTGGAACAGACGGGAATCGACAACGGATACAGAGTCTGCGGAGCGGTTAATGTTTTCAATAAGGATGAAGGCAACCTGTTGATGGCTCAGAGCCAGGCCTGGACTGATGAAGGGGTACGTTTCCATTTGCTAACAAGCAATGAGGCTATTCAATATGTCCCGGATCTGAATCCTGCGTTTGAGTCGACGGTTTACCTTCCCGATTTTGCTCAGGTCCGGAATCCACGTCATCTTCAGGCACTGCGGGCGGCGTGTCTGCAAAAAGGTGTCGAGATTGTCGAACATGTGAGCGAAGTTAATCTCGTCGCGGCCGACAATCGAATCGTACAGGCTCGACTGCCAAATCGCATCCTCTCCTTCGCCACCCTCTGTGTCACTG
>CAIJTV010001388.1:0-11733 GCA_903823635.1 uncultured Planctomycetaceae bacterium | reverse complement strand
TGGATTTTGATTTGGCTCCCTCTGCAATTGTTGATTTGCAATGGGCCTTGTCGGACATGACGGACGGTAGAAGTGGTCGAAGCGAAACAGTTTCAATCATGTTCGAGCCAGTCAGAACTGCGTCCTGACGCGGAGTAGGATATTCCAATGATTAATGCTCCCTTCGAAACTGAACTTCCGGAAACTCAACTGCTGGAAGAGGTCGAACAATGGGTCTCAGTCCACTGCCAAGGAATGCGTTTTACAGGCGACAGCCTTGAAATCGAGGCCGTGACTTCAGGTCCTGAACTCGCCCCGGTGCTGGAATCTCAATCTGCCACCACTGCTGCAACACCCTATTTTCGAACTGACAATAAAGAGTTGCCTGAAGTTGAGAGTGCCTGGTTAAACAAAGTCAGAGACAGGATACGGGTTGAGGCCAGCCTTTGCAGAGAATTCTCCTCGAGGAGGTTGAATGAAAACGCCAGGAGAATCTACGCAGCCCGCGCTGCGGCTCTGGAGTTTGCATTCAAACTACTGTCGGACACCAGCAATCCGATGGGCTACGTAGACAGTCCCGTTCCTGACCATCACGTCCATTCAGTCGAAAGAGGAATTCGATCTCGACGAAGTGAGACGTCGAATTTCGCTGAACTGTCCCTCGAGCCGCAGGCCGATTCAGCAGATTAATACCAGGGGCCGTGGCGCGTCCGCTGTCCGCCCCTGACTCACATTGATTCACGATTTGAAATTCAAGAAACCCCCAGGTCCCGAAGTCTTATTGGATGGATGAATTGGTGTCCCGGTTCAATTCGATTTGAAGTCACAGGCACCATGAGTCCACTGCAGTACTTTTAATTCCAGCCGTTTCCGCTTCCGTGAGAGGATCCCTGATCCACAAACTGGTATTGCCTCTCAGGTATATACCGGCGGGAAATTACGAGAGAAGGTTCTATGGTTACTTCACAGATGCACCGTCCACCGCGAAATCTTATGCCCGAAGAATTTGTTCTGACAGAATTACGGAAACCTTTTACCGTGTTTCTGATCAAGAGCGATGAATCCGTACGCTCTGAAATGACGGCCTTACTTCGGACAGCCCAGATCGAAGTACGCGAGTACCTCACAGCGACTGAATTCTACCTCGACGAAAAGTATAACGTTCCTGGCGTTGTGCTCATCGATGCACGCATTCAGGGAATGCCCGTGGCGGAACTTATGACGCGGCTACAGGAAGCCAATTCGGCCATCCAGGTCGTTGCCATTGCCAGTCATGCTCATGTTCCCGCAGGTATTCAGCTTCTCCAGCAGGGGGCCAGCGATTTCATCTCCCGTCCGCTGGACAGCCATGAACTGATTTCCACGATCGCAAGAGCTTATTGCGTACACTATGACATCCCATCTTCAGCATTGTTCGACAGTACAGAAGACATTGCTGCCGGGCTCAGCAGGCTAACGGAACGTGAACGTCAGGTGCTTGACCTGCTGATCAAAGGGCAGTCGTCACGAGGAATCTCCGACCACCTTGGGATTCGCGTGAAGACCGTGGAAGCACACCGTTCAAGAGTTAACGACAAGATGCGGAGCAGGGACGTGGCTCATTTGATTCGCATGTGTTATGCCTTGCCGGAAACTGAACTTGTCTGAATCCTTCGGACTGACATTGCTGGACTCCATGTTATTGGTGAGCACATCTGGGCTGAAAATCAGCCCATTTCACCTTAATTTACGCCCGAAAGTGGGAAAATGCAGGTTCGATTCTGTGCGGCATTCCACGTGCCGCACAGCCACCTTCCCGCAAGTGATTGGCAGGGTTTAAGCTCCCCCATCATTTGACCATCGCCTGAGCCGAAAGCCGCATCCAGACGCACTTATTGAATGCCGGTTCGGTTCCAAAACGATCGTCCGCCACCGGACGCCCATCCAGACATTACGCGGCGATGACTCAGACTTTGTCATGCTGCAGAATAACGCCTGACGAACCGAGTCTGGTCGAGCCACTTCGGATCTTCTCCGCTCCTTGATGCGTGAGATCTCGCTCCGCACTTCAGAGCCATCCGCATTCGCGCGGGGCCCACTGCCAAAGAAGAGCTTGCATTGGAATGTGGCCGTCATCGAACCGCCACACGCAGCCATGCGACGTTGTAACGTCGACGCCCAAACAGCAGCTGCTCCGCCTGTCATAAAGACACCTTGCGGAGCGGGGTTTCCGTGCCCCTGTTCGGCAAGTACCCCATCGCAATTCGAGCTACAGTTGATGAGTTCGTGAAGACCGTTGTGCGGTATTACGCGTGCTGAAGATCACTGCTCAGTAATGACTGAAAAAAGAACTGTCATTTTTTACATTCGGAATCCTCCGAAGGAAATGAGATCTCTGCCTGTGGCATTTTGTCTCGCGTATCAACGTTGAGTTATTTGTGAAAAGCAGTCGTCACCTTCAAGTCATGAACCAGGATTAATGTGATTGAAGTAAGGGGTTCTTTTTAATTGCATCAGTCTGTTCAGAAACTGATCTCCCGGTAATTTCTTCGGTCCGCTTGAGAAGGCTGTCTATGTACGGGCTCAAAACATTACTACTGCTTCTGAGTACGCTCTGCAGTGTGACGTACCTTGGCTTTCGGGCCATGTACACACTGAATGCAGAGTCTATCCCCGCACAATGCTTCTCTGTGATCGTACTGCTGGCCGAATGCCATGGCGTCTTCCTGATGCTGCTGTACTACTGGCAGATCCGAGACACCACGCCAGCCCCGCTGATGCCGGTCTTTGCCGGACGCACGGTCGACGTGTTTCTGCCGACCTATAATGAGGACGTCCATCTGCTGCGCGGAAGTATTCAGTCTTATCTGGCGTTTGATTATCCCTGCAAGATCTACGTGCTTGACGACGGCAATCGACCAGACGTGCGAGTTCTGTGTGAAGAAATGGGAGTGCACTACATCGCCCGAAAGGACAATCTGCACGCGAAAGCCGGGAACATCAACAACGCACTGGAGATGACCGACGGCGAGTTCGTTGTCATTTTTGACTCCGACCACGTCGCACGTCCTCACTTTATCAGTCGCACAATCGGCTATTTCGCCGACGAGCGAGTCGGCTGGGTTCAGACGCCTCACGCGTTTTACAACCTCGACAGTTTCTCAAGTCTTTACAAGCCAGAGAAGAACCTCTACTGGGAAGAGGGAGACCTGTTCTATCGATGTATTCAGCTCGGAAAGTCAAATGCCAATTCGGTTGTCTTCTGCGGCAGTGCAGCGATCATGCGTCGCAAGGCTCTGGAAGACGTGGGTTTGATCGCCACAGAAACAATTACCGAAGACATGCATACCGGTCTTCGAATGCATTCACGAGGCTGGAAATCTGTCTTTGTGCATGAACGTCTGATTGCGGCTCAGGCGGCTTCCGAGGTGACAGCGTATCAGTCACAGCGTCTGCGATGGGGTGAAGGAAATCTCTCGATCATCCGGCACGACAACCCGTTGACCATGCGTGGTCTGACACTGGATCAGCGCATCCACTATATCGGCAGTATGCTGGGCTGGTCGTCGGGCATTGGAAAACTGGCTCTTTACCTGACACCGATCATCATGCTGTTTACAGGCATCTCGCCTGTCGGAAAGATCTCCGAAACTTACTTCGTGCTGCTGCTCGCTCATCTTGTCTGCTCATGGGTCACTCTGAAGGCGACCGGCATGGGGAGCTTCATGATCATCGGCAATGAGCTGGCCGCAATGGCGACATTCTGGGTGCAGAACCGCGCCGTGTACCGAGCTCTCACACGGACCAATTCCCGCTTTGTGGTGACCAAAAAGCGAGGCCGTCAGACGTCCAGTGTACTGAGCCATGTGGTGCCGCATTTGACTTTGATCGCGTTGGGAGTGGCCTCGATTGTCTGGGCCGCGGGGCGTTTGATCTGCGGAGTCGACCAGAACTATCTGGGACTGGCCATTGGTTCTACCCTGATCGCCATTCAGAGTTGTCTTGCGTGGGTTGTCATCAAGAGAGCCTTGTGCGGGACCGACCGAAGGTTCTCGTATCGCCATCAGCAGGGCACGGTCCATGCCGTAATCACACCCGAGTCCGCTCAGAACGAAGCGCCCGAAGTTCATGGCATGTGCTATGACATGAATGAGATCGGGGTTCGAGTCCTGTGTTATGAAGAATTGAAGCTTGATCAGATTGTTCGACTGGATCTTCATGCTCATGACAAACGAGTGACGACCGAAGCCAGTGTCATCTGGCAACGCCCTGCGGCCAACATTTCCGCTGGTCGAGCAGGTACCGCGAAGGCCTACCATATTGGCTTGAAGTTCCATTCCCCGGATCCGGCTACGGTTAATGCTCTGTGGGAAATGGGTGTTGAGCACGTTGTTGAGTCGAACTATAAGAATTTTCGATTCGCCGGCACCAGATCGCACAAACACTCCTCCATGCACCTGCCAATCACTTTGGTCAGCAGGAATGCGTCTGGTCATGAGCAACGTTGGTACTGCGCAGTGACAGACTTCGAGAAATCGAAACTTCTGCTCACAGGCAATGTTCCTGATGCAGGTGAAGAGCTTCTCGATTTTGAAGTCTTTACACCGCTCGGGAAAGTTCGAGGCAACGGTTACCTGAGTGCCCAGTCTTCTCAAAGTGAGACACAATACAACCGAGTTTTGAAGACGGAGAAATTTGAGGAGCAGGGACGAGGAATCCTGATGTCGCTGCGGGAGTTTACCGCAACTCCGAAACTGGCGTCAGCGGTCCGGTTGACTCCGCGCGGTCAACGGCGACGTGTCCGCACCCCAGCACTTGCGACACTCCGATCGGTCAGCCCAATTCTATTGCTTGGAGTCCTGGTATTCTGGTTCGTTCATGAAAGACAGGTCTCTCTGACCCGGTTGTCATTTGCCTCAGAGCTTTCAGAGTCTCAGAAGACTGTAGTTTCTTCAATGGTTGAAGAGGCGCGCGCTGGGCAGCTCACCCGGATCGGTGACCTGAGCCTGCTGCTGAAAGTCCTGGAGAAACACGGGGCGGCAAGTGATCGAGCGACTGTCGCCAATGTGGCCGTTCGAATTGCTCCTGAGAACGAGGGATTGCTGCTCGCGGCTGTTGACGCGATCCGCGAATCCGCCGGACCAGATGCGGCTCTTGATTTCTGCCTCACAAGTATCGCCAATTCGGATAAAGCGGGAGCACAGCTGTTGCTTCAGGCGATCCGATGTGCCGGCGAGAGTTCGAGAACTGCTCAGGCCGTTGCCTATCTGCAAGAACTGAGCCAGCGAGACACTCTCACACCGGCAGAATTCGAGGAATGCGTCGGACACAGCCTCGCCTCGCAACAAACCGAACTGGCCAAGCACTTCCTGACTCGGTTCGAACAGACCAGTACTGAGCGGGGAGGTTTGCGGATTCGTGCTCTTGTTGCCCTGGCGGACAATGATCGAAAGCTGACCGAGGCACTTTGTGATGAGATCGTTCGCGAAGGCAGCGACTCCTCTGACGCACTGTTGTTTGCCGGCGACTGCTACTATTGGTCGGCCTGTTTCTCCAAAGCCGCCGGAGTTTGGAGCAAGGCTGCTAAACTTGAGCCTCTCACTGCCGATACCGAAGAACGCCTTGCGGATGCCTTTCTGCAAAGCGGTCAATATGCAGAGGCACTCGCGTTGTGTCGTAAATGTGACGACACCAAATATCGCAGTCAGTTTCGAATGACTGTGGCACTCGAACTTCTCACTCGCCCGGACCTGAAGACTCTCATCCCGGAAGTAACCGATGCTGATCTGCAGCTGAAAAACGGACTGATGGTCCACGCGTTGGAGGAAAAAGCAGCCTCCGAGCGATTGATCTGGACGCTATGCAGTGTTCATCGTGAAACTTCCCCCGAGTTGCTGATCAGCTTTCTGCAGCAGAATCAGGCACAGATCAGTGCTAACGCGGATCTGCTACGTGAATTGGCGGGAGCACAGTTTCAGGCCAAAGAATACGCACAGGCCATCAGCGTTCTGGATGATCTCGAACGTCGCAATATGGTGCCAACGGCCGGAGCGGACGACGTTGTCCTGTTGAGAGCTCGAAGCCTTGTGGGACTGCAGCGTTATTCTGAAGCTGGTGAGATCCTGACGAGCGTTCTGGCGCGGAAGCCGGGGGATGATTCTCTGGCCAACGAAACAGCCGGTGTGCTTCTGACGGCAGGTGAAGCAGCAAAAGCGTTGAGTGTGATGCGTGGTGTCGCGGATGCAGCATCCACAGAAGAATCAGCTCGGATGATGATCAGCGTGCTTTCTGCAAACAATGCATGGGAAGAACTGCTTCAGTTTCTGCCGAAGGTCAAGGCCTATGAAACGATGCTGGTCGAAGTCGGTGTCGCCGAAGCACAGGCGATGTTTGCTACAACACGGTTCGCTGATGGAGTTCGCGTCCTGCGTAATCTGCAGCCGAAGATTTCAGAGGAGTCGGAGCGGCAGCAGGTTCAATTGCTGCTGGCTCGCGGGCTGGTTTGGAATCAACAGTTTGACGAGGCGACCAACATTCTGCTGACTCTGCCAGACCAGATGCCAATGCCGGACGGCGAGCAACTGGAAGAAGCGATCCTGGCGGCGATGTTGGGGCATACTCAGCCGCCTTCTGAGCTGACAAAACGTGCCGTCCAGTTGATTGATCGTATGCGGTCCGAGCAGCTGAGTGAGAAGCGTCAGTTGCTGGCTTGTGACGTCATGTTAAAACAGAAACGAGCAGACGATGTGGTGAAGTGGTTGAGTGTCGAAGGTCAGACAGAACATCTCTCCGGAGCACAACAAATGCGTCTGGCGAACGCATTGGCGGATACAAAGCAGTTTCAGTTGGCACTGAAGTCTTATGAAGCGTTGTTGAAGGAAGACCAGAACAGCGTTGAGCAGGGTCCAACTCAGCAGGCCGATAAAGGTCTCGGTGACTTGACACCGCCGACCATCCCACGAGAGGAACTTCTTCTGGCTGCGGCACGCTGTGCTGCAAATTCAGGAGATACCGAACGCGGAGTAAAATACTTTGAAGATCTGGTTCAAGAATACTCGTGCAAACCTGAAATCCTGTGTGAGTATTCGGGCCTGCTGCTTCAGCAGGGGCGAGTTCGAGAAGCTCTGCAGCACCTGCCGGATTCCGCCACTCTGACTGCCGAACAACGGATTCTGGTGATTGACGTGATGATTGCGGACAACAAGCTTGCGGAAGCAAAGGCCCTCGCTGAGTCGATGGCGGGCGATCCGGCCCAAAGAGCTCAGGGCGACCGGCAGTTACTCGAGCGACTTGCAGTGATCGAGCAGGTTCGAGGCGATAACAAGGCTGCGGTTGTGTATTATCAGAAACTGGTTGATCTTGGAGAAGCCGATGCCATGCTGCGATCCGCATTGGCACAACAGCAGGTTCTCTCCGGCGACATGGTCGGAGCACTGGAAAACTATCGCATGCTGATCGAAGCAGACGAACTTCCGGAGTCTGAACGATACTGGCTGTTACTCGCACTGAACGAAACCCGGACGATTCCTGAATGGAGCAGGAAAACATTGGCTGTCGCGGGCAAAAAATCTCTTGTTGACTCCGACTTTCCAGTCAGAGACACGGAGCAACTTGCCTATCTGCATATGAGGGCAGGAAACAAATCGACGGCGTTGACACTGATCCGGAAGGTCCTTGCGATGCCTGGTGCTGAGCGGGAAGATTTGTTGCTGCTTGCGTCCAACCTGGCCGCAGAGCTTGGTGAGTTTCAGGAGAGCGAAGACATCCTGGCTCAACTGAGAAAATTACGTCACGTCAAAGGGACCAGTCAGTTACCGTTACGTGGGGCAACGGCGAGAAAACCCGCACGGCGATAAGCGTTACCAGGAAGATTCCTACTCAAGTTTCATGACGAACGTGGCGAGATAACAGAAGATCCTGGGCCTTGCGCTGCATCGGTACAACACACGGCTCTGGATTGAATGCTCAGCGTGTCTTTGTGGACGAGCAAACGGGATCTTCACATTCTCAGGAATGAAGATTCTGAACGGCCTCTGCATCGGAATTGCTGACTCCCTGGTTTTGTCCTGATGGGCCCGTGTTGACAATCAGAATCAAGTCACACTTTTCCGTGGCTCTTCTGCACCGATGGGCTGTTTCAAGGCATTCTCATCAGATAACGAAGTGCCTCACGCGGGTATCTGCAGACCACTTAGTGGGAATGTTTGAGAGAGCGATAAGTCTATGCTCGTCCATTGAAGCAGGGGGTCTATATTTGATGCGGGATGTGCACGGGATTTACCTCTTCAGGCTGAGAAGTTGCGAATGAGGATCTCTCTGGCATGGGACCAGTAGTACTTCGAAAAAATAGGGAAAGCCCTCACTGGGCTGGATATGTATTTTTTTTGGTGCGACTGCCTTGAACTTGAATTCCGGAGGTAGGAACCTCCCGCTCCCCACATGACATTGCTACTCAAATGGCATTGTCCCATAACCTGCAGTACTTACTCTCCGTCGATGGCTTCCCACGCTCCCTACACTACGCTGCGAGACTATGCCTAATTCATTGCCTGATCCGACGAAAGAACTCGCAGCGGAAACCGCATCCATTTCGCAATTGGCGTACTTTGCGATCCTGAACGCATCGAATGACGCGGTGATCATTGCAAATTTCGACGGGACCATTATCGAGTTCAATAAAGCAGCGGAAAAGATGTTCGGCTACGCTCGCCAGGATGTCATCGGCATCCCCATGGGCGATGCGATCGTAGCACCGCAATTACGCCAGGAATTCATTCGAGCGTTTCGGCCGTTTCCAAAAGACGAGTCTCGAATTCGTAAGAATGACTTCACGGTGGAGTCGCTGGCTGTTCGCAGTGATGGCAGTGAATTCCCCGTCAGAATTTCGGTCTCCAGAATACAGAACGCTGCGGTAACTCTGTTTATCGGGTTCATTCGCGACCTCACCCATGAGCGGAATCTCCAGCAGGAACTGCACGCGTCCCGAATGGAATGGGAACAGTGTTTCAATGCCCTGCCGGACAATATCAGCATCCTGGATATGAACGGCAAGATTCTTCGTGCAAACCGTACCATGGAGCAACTGTTCTCCGGAACGTACGGCGATATCCGCGGACAAGACTATCGGCTTCTGTATTGTGGAACGGCCACCCCGGATCCGCAGCCGCCCTGTGCGGCGGTGCTGAGTGGTGCGCCGCCGGTTTCCATTGAAGCAGAACTAACACCCATTCCCGGAGGAAAAACGGGGTGGTATGTGATTTCTTCTTATCCATTGAAAGACATCGGCGGCACGCAGTGGGGAGCCGTGTCTGTGGTCCAGGATGCGACAGAACGTCGCAGGTTGCAGCTGGAGCAGGATCAGTTCTTCAGGAACTCCATCGATATGCTGTGCGTGGCCAGCAGGGACGGCCATCTGCGTCTGGTCAGTGCCTCGTTCCAGCAGTTCCTCGGCCTCTCCAATGATCAACTCTACGATCGTTGCATTGCCGATTTTTTGCATCCGGATGATCGCAAACTGTTTCTTGAGCAAATCGCTGAGGCCGAACTGCCGTCGTCGTTCATCCGAGTGCGAACCCGAATGACTCGCAACGATGGACAGGAACGCTGGCTTTCGTGGCACCTGTCCAAAGCGAATGCCTCCGGAGGTATCTTCTGCGGTGTCGCGCGGGACATCACGGAGCAACTGAAGGGCGAAGCCGAGCTCATCAAAGCCCGCGAAATCGCTGAAAAATCAAATAAGGCCAAGTCGGAGTTCCTTGCTGTCGTGAGCCACGAAATGAGAACGCCATTGCATAACATTCTGGGCTCTTTGGAACTGGTTCGGAACACGCCGATTTCGATTCAGTGCCGTGAGTGGCTGGACTCCAGCCATGATTCGGCCGAACAGCTTCTGTCTCTGATCAGCGATATTCTGGATTGCTCACGGGTCGAGGCTGGAAAACTGATTCTGGATAATAGTGAGTTTAATCTCCTTGAATTGATGATGAAGCTCACTCCGCAGTTTCAAAAGAGAGCGGCGGAAAAGCATATCTCGTTTGTATGGACGATTGCTCCTGAGACTCCAATCTGGTGGTTTGGAGATTCCGGAAAACTGCGGCAGATCATCATTAATCTTACGACAAACGCGATCAAGTTCACTGAGTCGGGTTTTGTCCACATCGAAGTGTTTCTGGAGCCTGATCACAAAGACCTTCTCCATATCCGAGTCATCGATTCCGGCATCGGAGTTCCCGCCAATCGCACAGAAGACATCTTCCGCTTGTTTGAACAGGTTGATTCATCCGGAACAAGAAGGTCGGGCGGTGTCGGACTTGGACTGGCCATCTGTGCTCGCCTTGTGGAACTCATGGATGGAAAGATCTGGGTTGATTCGCGAGAAGGCTTTGGCTCTGAATTTAACGTCATCTGCAAGCTGTCAGATTTGTCAGAGAACTCTGCTGCAGACGAACCGCAGGCGGAAGAGAAAAGCAGGACCGCAGGCCGACAACAACACGTGATTGTGGTTGAAGACGATCTGGTCAGTGCTCGACTCGCTCGCAGCATGCTGGAAGCGGAAGGATATCAGGTCTCAGTTTTTCATGATGGTCGAGCTCTCCTGGCAGGCTTGTCGTCAATGCCGCCCAGAAGCGTTGATGCCATTGTGATGGATGTGATGATGCCGGAATTGGGCGGCTTCGAAACAACTCGACTGATCCGGGGCAGTCAAAATTGGTTTTCCGGACTTCCCATTATTGCCACGACGGCCAATGCGATGTCTCAGGATGCTGTCACATGTCTTTCGAATGGAATGGATGGATATCTGGCCAAACCATTCACAAGACGTTGCCTGATTGAGACAGTCTCAACTCATCTGGCCTTCGAGAGGACCGAGGAGTTCATACCGGCGGCAGAGATGCTTCTTGAATTCTCGCTGAAATGGGACGACCTGATCGAATCCTGCAACAATGATTCCACGCAGGTTCGGGAACTGATCGAGATTGTCGAACGCACAGTGCCACTTCAGTTCAGTGATATCCATGGCGCAATCGCGGAGAAGGATGTGGAACGCCTTGGTCGCTCCCTCCACCGCCTGAAAGGCTGTCTGGGTAACATCTGTGTGGGCGACGTCATCGAACGACTTGCCAAATTTGAAGACATCGTCAAACACCCATTTGGGTTGGACCGAATCGCGTTTCAGATCGTCGTCATTGAACGTACGGTGAAGTATCTTATTCAGTGCATGACGAAGAAACTTCAGTAGCGGCTGAGCCTGCTTCTGCTGCAGCGTGGTGCAACTTCGCTCGGGGCAGAGTGAGATACTTCTTTGTAGCCGAATTCGTGAGAATTCGGTGCGATTTTCAACACACACTATCGCGTCAGCGATCCGTGTCTCTGCGATTTTTCGCGACAGTCAAGTAATAGAACAATGGCAAACACACAGGGGCCTGGGCACGGAGGGCTGACGCCCAGCCGCTCGCCGGTTCAGTGGAACCCCGGCGAGCGGTATCTCGTGAGCGATCCGTGTCTCTGCGATTTTTCGCGATAGTCAAGTGATGGCAAACACACAGGGGCTTGGCACGGAGGGCTGACGCCCAACCGCTCGCCCAGCCTGACGGCCAACCGCGCGCGGGTCAGTGGAACCTCGGCGAGCGGTATAGCGTAAGCTATCCGTGTGTCTGCGATTCTTCGCGATGGTCAAGTAACTGGCAAACAGAACACACAACACAGACAGGGCCTGACACGGAGGGCTGACGCCCAACCGCTCGCCCAACCGCCCAACCGCACCCTCATTTCTCG
>CAIJTV010001387.1:0-4519 GCA_903823635.1 uncultured Planctomycetaceae bacterium | reverse complement strand
CCTCGCTAAAAAGCGAGGCGTTGTTTCGTGATGGTTTTCTTCTGACGCGTGAAAAGTGTGCCCACAGAGTGTGCCCACGAGCTATGGAAACGGTGGGGTTAGTGTGCTCGGTGGATGTGTTGACGTGTTGAAAAAACTGGTAATGTTCATGGTGGACACTCTACCCCGAGATTCCTAAACCGAAGGTCGCGCGTTCGAATCGCGCCGGGGGCATTCAAAAAAGCCAGTATTTTACCGCCTAAATGGTAGCACTGGCTTTTTTCGTATCCTCGGCGTGCCCACCGGCTTTGGACGGGCATCAACCGCACTTCCGCGACGTGGTCCACGCCTATAGTCGCGAAGCTCTACAGGCTTGGTCAACTTCTGCCGACTCGGACGCTTCTTTTTGATGTACGGCACGAGCTGCTCCTCGTTGATCGGGGCGAACGTGACCGCGTCGAAACAGAGGCGTTCGACGCGCTCAATCTTGACTTCGAGGTACAACTGAATCTCGTCGGTGATGTGAAGGACCTGGGGACAGCCACGCACGCGCTGGCCGCAGTTTTGTGAATCGTGGCGACGAAGTCGGTGGGTTGCTGCTCGCAATTCTGTTGTTTGCGGACCGTGGTCTGGTACCGGAAGTTGATGAAGCCATTGCCCCCGCATTTCGGGGTGGTGAATGGCCGTCAGTGCGAGGGCCTGTGCGGTTGAGACTTTGGTGAGCTGGTGCTGGACGCAACAAAGAGACCTGCCCCCTTTTGTCCCCCGCCGGGGCATGGTGCGCAATGCAGGCTAGTGTTTCGGCTGCACCGTATCACGCGGCGTCAGTTGATCTGACCGAAAAATAGGGGAACGTGAACTTCCGCAGATCTCCCTTTCCGCCGTCGGTTGGACTTCGTATTCTGCTTCTGATTGTTCAAGCGCCTCGATATCAACTGAACCGGAGATTTCCCGATGTCCGACACACCACTGGAACAGCGAATTCAAACGCTCGAACAACAAATGCAATCCGTGTTGATGAGAATTCAGTCGTCATCAGCGCCCAGCCCTCCGACCAAGGATTGGCGGAAAAGTCTTGGCATGTTTGATGATCACCCGGTCATGCAGCAAATCGACAAAGCCGGGCAGCTAGTACGGCAGCAGGACCGCGAACAGGGTGCCGCATGATCATTCTGGATACCGATCACCTCACGGTGCTGAAGTATGCAAGAGACGGCCGATTCATGAAGCTGGCGGAACGGATGGCCGATTCCGTCGATCAGGATTTCGCCACGACAGCCATCACGCTTGAAGAACAATTGAGGGGTTGGCTGGCGGAGATCAACCGGCTTTCAGACCCTGAGAAACAGATCCCTGCCTACTCAGAATTGACGGGGCTGATTGAATTCTTCAGCTTCTGGACCATTCTGCCGTTTGATAATGCTGCGGCGTCAACGTTTCGCCAATTCCGTTTGCAGAAGAACCGTGCTGGTTCGATGGATCTCAAGATTGCCTCTATCGCGGTGTCCCTCGACAGCGTCTTGCTGACCGCCAACACTCGCGACTTCTCCAGCATCTCCGGATTACGAATTGAAAACTGGTTGGAATAACGGCGGGCACAAACCGTTAATGTTGTCGCGGTGAGTCGAACGCGAAGGCTCATGACTTCAGCAGTAAGCCGCCCCTTCGGATGCTCTGCGGAGTTCGATCCGATGAAGGTGCGAGGAACTTTGGTCGCCGCTATGAAGCTTGAGGTCGGGGAGTTGAGTCTGATCAATCATGCCCTTGCCGAATTTGTTGGCATTCCGAAGAGCACGCTTGGCCTGCCTCTTGGTTGAAGCGAAAATTAAACACCGAGCGTTGCAGCCGTTTTCGACTGCCAATGTGAATCACCAAAGGGAGTGTCGCGAGCAAAGCTATTTCGAAAAGCCTTCAACTCAGCTTCTGTTTCCACCCGCTGACATAGCGAGTCCACTGAGCGGGCTTCAGGATCGGTCCGTCGCAAAGTAATCCTTCAGGATCACTACGAACCCGCCTCGTGATGCTCCCGATGTTCGTGGCATACACGGATTCTATGGCTCGCTCGGAACGTCATTAAAGTAGAATGTCCCCTTTTGCGATCCGCGCCGATTATCGAGAGATTGTCCTCAATCGCTCACTATCCTAAAAAGATGCCGTCAACTCTACCGGGTCAGTTCCGGACAAATGGCTGACTTTAGAGCCTAAGTCAATTCTTTGGCGGGCTGTGCGCGGATTCTGGCCTTAACAGATTGAGGCGAAGACAGCGCGAGAATTGCTCCTGCGATTCCTGTTGAGCCGACCACCATATGCCCGCAAAGGTGCCATCATGAGCCGCCGAAACAACAGAAGAATCAAATCGATCAGCCCATCAAAGGGAGAGTTCCTGGAAAAACGAGAAGTGCTCACAGCTTCGTTGGCTGGTGGCATTCTGACGATCCAGGGAACCGCTGCGAATGACCAAATCGAGATGTTTGGCAGGGGTGAAGGGGTCGTCGAGTTGTCTGGTGTAACCGGTGTTTCCATGGGAGCTCGGTTCACGGGTGTCAACGAGGTGCGAGTCAACGGCTTGGCCGGAGATGACAACATTAAGTCCGACAATGTATCGGCTCGACTTGTTCTCAACGGCGGACAGGGAAATGACCAGTTCGATGTGCTGCGCCAGGCGGCGGGTGCGTTCTCTGTGACCGTACTTGGGGACGTCGGGAATGATAGCGCTCTAGTGAAGCTGGAAAGTCCAATGGGCGCAAGTTCATCAGCCACTGTCTCGATCAATCTCGGAGCCGGCGACGATCGAGCTCAGCTGGATATCGTCTCCGAGGCCAGCGTGAACACACTCAATGCAACTCTCATCGGAGGAGATGGCAATGATGAAATGCAGGTCCAGACGGATTTCAAGCCAGCCTCAACTTCGGCGATCTCAAACGTCCGAATCGAAGCGGGAGCTGGTGATGACCTCATGCGGCACTCAATGCAGTCAGACGCTCGCACCAGTCGATCAAACCTCACAACAATCGATCCGCTGGGGATGAGTAGTCTGAATACCCGAGTGGAACTGTCCCAGCTTGTACAGACTGGCAGTGTGTCTTTGAACGTGAGCGGCAGTGCGCAGCAGGATTTGGTTGGGGCTGAAATCAACTCGCAGGCAAGTCAGCGTTTGACTCTTGATCAGGTTGTTCGAACAGGAGATTCCAGCGACGTTGTCATTTTGAAGGCGAATCACATCACAGCAGCCCCAGTTGATATGGCACTGACTGGTGACGCTGGCTTTGGTGATGACGAATTCATGTTCATGCTGGACACCATCAATAGCGCTGTATCCGTCAGAACAAGCACCGTTCTTGGCGGAGCCGGGAATGATAAAATGATGGTCGCCCTGGCTGGAAACACCACCGTGTCGTCACTGACGATGGATGGCGGAACAGGCGATGATCTGTTGGCGTTTCAGTCAAAGGGTACCCTGCGAGCTGGCACGAACGGTGTCAAGGTTCGTGGCGGAGACGGAAGCGATAAGATCGAATCCATCGTTGACTCGCTGATCTCAGGCTCAATCCTTCTCGACGGCGGACTTGGCTTCGATGAAGTCTTCGGGACCGGAACAAAGATCAACGCCGAGATTACATGATTCCCAACAGCTCGATGCTGACTCCAACAACGTAGGGGTAAAGCCTCTGCAGTTTGGTTATCGACCAAACGCATGAAGCTTTGCCCCTCTTTCCGTCACAAGAGGGAGTTCGACGTGTCTCCGTGTCTGAAGAAAGAAGAAAGCGCCGGTGATCAACCGGATGGCCCCGGTGATCAACCATCAAAGGCGTACACAGGTAGAAAAGGTGTCAGGAACCGTTTCCCGCATTATTTCGCAACACGAACAGCCAATTGTTGAGCGGCATGTTGTCATTTCCTGAGTATTGGGTGTGATGACATGAAGTAAAGCCCAAGCTTGAGTGTTGCAACGACTTCTGGCGTTGGCAAGCCACCATCAACTGGGATTATACATTGATGCCCGGGGTGAGTAAGACACAGAAGGAGCAGTCGATCCCATGGTGGAAGACGCGACTTCGGACTTCTCGGTTTGCGGTGGCAAGTTCTGAGAAGACCGTGGATTTATCGCAGATTGGCTAGTGACGGTGCGAAAGTGTTCCCCGATTTCCAACCGACCGGCAACGACGAAACCGTGGCGTGTCTCGAACCCGATCGGATGCGTTCGGCGATTCCCAGTGGTTCAGTTGATAGACGGGCCGCACTACTGCGTACGGCAGCGAAAAGGGGTCAGGTCTCTTTCTCCGGTCTTCCTCTTGGGCGAGTTGAGACAACCAGGGACACCGCAATTTGTTGCCATGGCAGAAAGAAGGCCTCGGTAACGTTCTTTATTTCTACAGATTGTCACAGCGCGACGTGCCTTCGCCCCAGATCGAGGCGATCTTCTCTACTGAGTGTCAGAAGGAATCGCAGATTCACTCCAGGCGACTAAACAATACGTTCATAGGGCACTGACGGAGAGCTCAACGGAATCCTGTTCAGGAGTCGCACCGTTTGTCGAGTG
>CAIJTV010001386.1:0-3276 GCA_903823635.1 uncultured Planctomycetaceae bacterium | reverse complement strand
GAACTGAACGGAGAAAAATATGACTCTGTCAGAACCTATTCAACACTGACGCTGCCGCTGGCGATTCCCGTCGTTGAAGTGGTGTCACACAAGTTGCCCGCGCTGCCTCAGGGGATCACCAGTTTTGGTGCAGCGGTCGCCAGCGATCAGCTCTACGTCTATGGCGGCCATTTTGGCGACGCTCATCATTACTCAGAGGCGGGGCAGTCTGGTGAATTCCGTCGCATATCGCTGAAAGTCGAGGATGCTCAGTGGGAGCAATTGCCCGGCGGCCCGAAGCTGACCGGACTGGCGATGGTTGAGCACCACGGCAAGCTCTATCGAGTTGGCGGATTCACAGCAAAGAATAAGGCCGACGAAGATCAGAGCTTGTGGTCTCAGGACGGCTTTGCCTGTTTTGATCCAGCGGCCGGCGCATGGACCGATCTTCCGCCGATGCCTTCGGGCCGCTCGTCTCATGATGCGGCCGTCATGGACGGAAAACTGTATGTGGTGGGCGGCTGGAACATGCAGGGAGCGGACAATACGGTCTGGCATACGACCGCACTCGTATGTGATTTGACTCAGCCGGAACTCAAGTGGACAGAGATTGCCACGCCTCCATTTCAGCGACGAGCTGTCAGTGTTGCAGCGCAGAAGGGCAACATCTACGTAATCGGCGGCATGACGGAATCGGGTAGCACGACGACGGAAGTCAGCGTCTACGATCCCGCAGCCAACACATGGTCTGTTGCTCCAAAGTTGAGTGGAACCGGCATGGAGGGCTTCGGAACATCCTCGTTCGCCGTCAATGATCGTCTGATCGTCACGTCAATGTCCGGCGCGGTGCAGGTATTGAGCGATGATGCGACCGGGTGGATCCCCGCGGGGCAGGTGAACGAAGCTCGCTTCTTTCACCGACAACTGACAACAGCGGACGGCAAAGTTCTGCTCATCGGAGGAGCCAGTATGCAGACGGGCAAGACAAGCACGATTGAGCTGCTGCAATTTGTGGCGAAGTAAGCATTTCACTCAGCCAGGACAATATCGATGAACCCTTTAGACCATTCACAGGACGAAGCCATATGACCGGCAACAGATCGGATCAATCTTCGTCCGCTCACGCTCGCAAAGCCGCAGACACCATGGCTGATGAAACAACACAGAACAAACTGCCCTGCGCCGTATCGCTGGATTTTGAGGAGCTCGCGCAGGGGCAACAGTGCATCCTGATTCGTCTGGCTGGCGAAACATACACGCTGCGAAAGACGCAATCCGGGAAGCTGATTCTCAACAAGTAGACTGTCGGCTTCTCAAATTGATCAGCCCGTAATCTTGATCAGCCCGTAATCGGTTCGGGAGCTTTGTCGGGGAAAAATCGACCGTGTTCCAGAAAGTGCTGAACGGCCGCAATCACTGTCGCATCGCTCATCAGAAACGCATGAATCTTTGGGATTCTGAGGAAGTCAGCGGCTCCGGGAAGGCGAGCACTGGCCACGGTCACTGTGCCGTCATCGTCACCAGGTAAGAGTCGATTGAATCCTTTGTCATCGCCCCTGCCGCCGACCACGATTCCGAATTCAAAATCCGGCGTCGGCAGGGACTTGATCGGGCCCAGCGGATCGCTGATCAATTCCTGACCAGCCGGACCATAAATGGCCTTGAACAGCAAGTTTCGCTTGAGCATATCCGCCAACTCGGCTCCGCCATTAGGCGTCCCCATCATCACCATGCGATGCAGTCGAGGATCACGTTGGTCCTTGAGATAACGGCGAACGACGATACCTCCCATGCTGTGAACGACGAAACTGATCTTCGTCACATCGGTCAGCGAATCCATCACAGACTTCAAATAAGCAGCCGCTTGCTCCAGCGGCACCTGCGTACTGGGATACTCGAACGGAACATGAGCGAAGGCCTCTTTCGGCATGGCCTTGATAATCGGTTGCAGTGACTTTGATGAACGACCGATGCCGTGAAGATAGATCACGGCATGACCAGTATCCGGAGTCAGCCCCTGAGTGATTCGGAGCTTCTCCAGAACTTCATCACACTGCTCAAGCGTCCCCGACGCATAGCGACGATTGTTGACATCCAGCAAACGATAGTGCCCCGTCAGCACATTGCGCTGAATCCGATAGCCTCGAAGAAACTTCAGGTCTCCCCAGAACTGCATGCCGCCCAGAGTCGGCAGGCCAGCCTGAGGACTTTTTTCCGTCGATGTTTCTTGCATTGGATCTGGCCTCTTTGCGACAACCTCGTCTCTGGCCGTGACACGATTTGATACTGCAGCAAGTTATTTCGCCAGCGGCAACTGGTAACCTTCGCGATTGATACGGATCCGATACAGGCTTGTTCCGGCCGTGATGTAAAGCAGGTTTGCATCCTTGCCTCGTCCAAATCCCACGTTCGTGGGAATTTCAGTCTTGATGTAGGCCAGTTCTTTGCCATCGGGTGAATAGACGCAGATCCCCGGACGATTCTCAGCTCGGACCGCCACATACAGATTTCCATCCTTGTCGACGACGAGCCCGTCCGGCCCATCGTAAGGAGAATAATCGACAAGCGTCTTTCGGAACTTCGCAGTTCCATCTTCGGCAAGGTCATAGGCCAGCAACGCCATCAGACCTTTTCGCAACGGAACACTGACTTTGTCGGCCTGCTCTTCGCCAGTGGCGAGTCGTTCGATGGCCGTTCCGCCGTTTTCGTTGCTGACGACATACAGAGTCTTCTGATCGGGCGAAACACAGACTCCATTCGCTTTGCCGGCGTCTGTGATGATGCGGTGCAGTGAACCATCCAGATCAATTCGGTAAACACCAACCACCGGCTGATCGATCGCTTCATGGCCCAAATAGCGAGGATCGCTGAAATAGATGCGTCCCTTTTCGTCGATCGTAATATCGTTGGGGGAATTCAACTGACGTCCATCAAACAAAGCCGCAATGACCTGAGCCTTGCCGGTCTTCATGTCCGTCCGAGTCACTCGGCGACCACCGTAGTCGGCTCCTTCGGCCACAATCATGTTGCCAGCCGCGTCAAATTTGATGCCATTCGACATACCGCTCGGTGATCGGAAGATCGACGTTGTCTTTGAGACTGGATCAAGCTTCCAGATGAAGCCCGCGTCGATGAAGCCTTTGGCATCACGCGATTTATGAGAGAAGGTGATCTCACTGAAGTACACCATGCCGTCCGGGGCAACTGACACGCCTTCCGTCAGAACTTTTCCTTCAAAGAGTTTTTCGAGCGCTGCATCCGGTGCCACAATCGGTTCATCGGCGGCCGTGATGTTTG
>CAIJTV010001385.1:0-4856 GCA_903823635.1 uncultured Planctomycetaceae bacterium | reverse complement strand
GTGCGATCGGTGCAGGGCTCGAGCTGACTCGAAAAATGTATGCCGTCAAATCCAGAGGTAAAGCTCTGGTTCGCTGCGAAGAATCCTGTGCAGGCAAACTCGGAAGTGGCACTAAGGCTGAAGGAACAGACCGAACAATTTCCGGATCAGCGACAAAACCGATGGCCCCTGTGCCTCCTCCAATACCACTGACTCCGTCCGCTATTCTCGGTGAAGAGTTGACCGGGAAAGGGCCTGCGCATGCGACCACTTCGCCTTACGCAGCCATTGCAGCGGTGACAGCCATGGAGGAAATGGAGCCTCTGCCGCAATCGCCCTCACATTGACAGATAGCAGCCATGAAAGGTAGCGGCCATTTCCCGAAGGCCATACCCTGACGACCAAACGCAGAACGTTCTGGCTGGTGCAAAAATGGGTTCAGAGTAAAGGCTTCTCGCAAAGAGAATGACCAACCATTAAACTCTGCCCACCATCTGCACCAACCCTGTATCTCCCGAATCTGCTGAAACTCGATCGAATGGATTCTCCCCCACCATCGTCTGAAGAAATTGCGCTGCGTTACCTGGAAGAACTTCCATGGCCGCCATACCCGTTTCAGGAACAGGCGATCCTGACGTGGTTTGATTCGGAAGACGGCATTCTGGTCTGTGCGCCGACAGGGACGGGAAAGACTGTCATCGCCGAAACTGCTCTGTACGAAGCCCTGATGACCGGTCGACGAGCGTACTACACGACTCCTTTAATCGCATTGACCGAGCAAAAATTTCGCGAACTTCAGGAGTCGGCTGTTCGCTGGGGCTTTTCCGCGACCGATGTTGGACTGGTAACGGGCAATCGCCGCGAAAACTCCGACGCCAGAATTCTGGTTGTCGTCGCCGAGATTCTACTGAACCGCCTCCTTTCGCCGGAGGAGATTTCTTTCGACGATGTCTCGGCCGTGGTGATGGATGAATTCCACAGCTTCAATGATCCGGAACGAGGCATCGTGTGGGAGTTGTCACTTGGACTTCTCCCGAAACACTGTCGACTGCTGCTGATCAGTGCGACCGTGGGCAATGCAACAGATTTTGTCGTCTGGCTGGCCCGCCAACATGGCCGTCGCCTGCGACTGCTGCAGAGTGACGAACGCCGCGTGCCACTCGATTTTCGCTGGGTGACGGACGAGATGCTGCCCGATCAACTGGAGATCATGGCGGACGGCGATGAGGAGACTCGGTACACGCCGGCGCTGGTGTTCTGCTTTAATCGCAACGAATGCTGGAGCGTCGCCGAACAATTAAAAGGCAAACGCCTGCTCGCTGATGGTCAACAGAAGCAACTGCTCGCCGAGATTGAACAGGTCGACTGGTCCATCGGCGCGGGAGGAAAGCTGAAGCAGTTTATCATTCGAGGCGTGGGCATTCACCATGCAGGACTTTTGCCGAAGTACCGTCGAGTTGTCGAGCGACTGTTTCAGAAGAAGCTGCTCAGCATCTGCGTCTGCACGGAAACTCTGGCAGCCGGGATCAATCTCCCCGCGCGATCAGTCGTGATGACTTCGCTGCTGAAGGGACCTCCCGGAGCGATGAAGCTGATCGACGCCAGCTCGGCTCATCAGATGTTTGGACGTGCTGGTCGCCCGCAGTTTGATACTCGCGGTTATGTTGTCGCCGTGGCTCATGAAGACGATGTTCGGCTATTTCGCTGGCAGCAGAAATACGATGAGATTCCCGAAGACACGAAGGACCCCAATCTGATCCGCGCGAAGAAGAACCTGAAGAAAAAGATGCCGCGCCGGCGTGAGGGATTTCAGTACTGGACCGAGCGACAATTTCAAACGCTCAAAGAAGCCCCGCCGGCCAAACTGGCCAGTCGTGGCCGAATGCCGTGGAGACTGCTGGCGTTCTTTATTCGTAAGTCCGGAACCGTCATGGGGCTGCAGGAAGCAGTACGACGACGCTTGCTGGATTCCGGCGAGAAAGACGATGCCGAAAAGCATCTGGTCCGCATGTTGATGACTCTGGAAGCCGGCGGTTTTATCACCCTGGATCCACCGCCACCGAAGCCGTCTGTTGCTCCGGGTGCTGCGGCAAAAATTGAAGGTCCGGTCTTTCATTCAATGAAGGCCGGGGACGTGATTTCGCAGATCATTCCCGCCATGACCGCGACCGCCAATCTACAACAAAGCCGCTGGGTCTCGACTCATCTCGCCCCGATGACGGAAGCGGAGATGGCCGCCGAGTTGTCAGAGATTTCGGAGACCGCGAACGATACTCCCCCAGAAGATCCTGCTGAATTCGGTGACGGGGTGGATGAAGCGACGGCTACGCAGGAGGATTCGGCCGCGACTGCAGCAACTCGTCCTGCTTCGGACACCGTAAATGCAGCGACAGCGGGCGATGTGATACCTCAGCAACCCGCTGCTGAAGAGGTGGCTGCTCCGGAAGTCGCGGCCCTGACAACAGAAACGCCAGGCTCGTTCGGTCTGTTGGGCCAGTTGCTTCAGCAGGCTCGCACCGGCGCCCCAAAGGACAGCGTGACCTCAAAGAAAGACAAGAAGGGACCGAAGTCTTCCAAACAGTCGGATTTGCCCGATTTCGACTATTCACCGCGACTGGCCATTGCCACCGAGCAAATGGATCTGCTCTTTACGTTCCGTAGCATCAATTCGCTTTACGGAGTGTTTCTCGCGGAGCACATGCATAAGGCAAACTACGAAGAACGTCTCCAGCTTCTGGAAAGCGTGCTGGATCTGGCTTCGTCGGTTTCGGGCGCCGTCCGAGTTCCCTCATCGGAACAAATGCCGGATGGGCCGTTGTCGACTGAGTTTCTGAATCCTTTGCTTCTATCTCGCGGATTGGTGACTCAGCAGGAGTTGACGGGGTATTTCGACGAGGTGACTCGGCGGAAAGTTTACCCGATGGCTCTGGGTGATCGCATGCGACTGTTGTTCCGTTGCGATTTCCCAAGTGTGTCGGACGTCTATGTTCGCAGCGTCTGGTGTGTTGGCGATCTGTTGCGATTCGGGGGAAACTTCGATCGTTTCGTGAAAGCTCGCGATCTGACCAAGCAGGAGGGCATTCTGTTCCGGCATTGCCTGCGGATGATCCTGCTGTGCGGCGAATTCGCATTACTGGAACCACCCGGACTGGATCCCGTGGAATGGCGTCGCGACATGACCGAGCTGGCCGCGATCCTGACAGACTCCTGCCGCGCAGTCGATCCCGGCAGCACCGATGAGGTCATCACAACCTTGCGTGCGCAGGCCGAAGGACAGGATTTATTGTAAACTACCGATGGCAACGCTGAAGACACGCAGGAGTTGATAGTGCTCGACTGTCAGCAAACCTCAGAAAACCGAACCGCTATTGACCGCGAGGATTCGCATTTGCCGAGGGTTCGATTCTGAGGACGCAGTTCCGTCGATGCACTTCCGTCGCCTTGGCGGGAGTTACCTTCCGTTCTCGCATCACCCCTGCGCTGTGGTGCGATTTCGTCGGCGGCGAGAAGAGGCGGCTTGTAGAGTTGCTCGTAGTCCAATCTCCACTCGGAAGCGTTTGCGGAAGTTTTTCACAAGATCCAGCCAGGTCTCCTCACTGCACTGCAGACGTTCCAGCATAGGATCAAGCCCTATCGGTATTGAGCCGCGTTTGTCAGTTCTCAATTGACGGCCAGTCCAGTCCAGCAACTGCAAATACTGGTCCAGCGTCATCGCAAGGCAACCCTTGTTTGAAGCTCGACGCGAACTGGTCTTCTCTCGCACTTTCTTCCGAGGCGGATGAAGAGGCACCGGAGCCAGCCAACCGGCTTTCTCCCCATGCTCTGTGCGAACGTCCTGAGCATCCGCCGAGGACACGTCGCCTGCCGACTGACGATCGGCCATTCGCTCTTTCACACTCGTGAAATCGCTGGCTTCCGGAGTCTTCGCGATACCGGCTCGAATCGGATTCAGATCCACATACACCATGCAGGCCGCGATCGCCGACTCATCCAGCAGCGGCTGAGCCTTGAAACGCCCCTCCCAGAAATGGCCGGTCACTTTTTCTTCCTTGTTCCCCAATCGAGCGATCGGTTCCGCAAGGCACTTCATGAACCACGACACACTCGAAAGCCGCTTCCGCTTCTCCTTCAAGCCGGAGGCATCGTTGCGGATGTGATTTAGTTCGAATTCTGTGGGTTCTTCAGGCGATTTATCCTGCCGCCTTCGTTGCGGAAACAGGTTCCACCACCGCAGAGCGACCTCGTCATCGGACCACTTCCTCACGAGATCCGGCCGGGTTCGAGCCACCACATGCAGGTGGTTACTCATTACTGCAAAGCTCAGAACATCGACTGCAAAAATCCCCGCGAGCACTTCCAGCCGATCACGAATCCACTGCTTGCGATGCGAGTAATCTCGACCTGTTTCTTCATCTCTCCCGCACAGATAAGTCCTCCGCACGCAGCGATTCACCAGATGAAACACCTGAATCTCGTCATCCGCAAAGATCTCCACTCGATTCACTCGTGGCACAACCGTCGCTCCGTTCAAACGCAAGAACCCGCAGCAAAGACTCAGATCTTCGCAGCATAACCAATCCCCCCTCTCCTCTCAAGTGCATGGCACCGATTTCTTCTTTCCGAGGGGGCGGATGGAACTTCCGCTGGCGAAGGGGGAAATGGGTTGCTAGAGTCCTCGCGATTCTTGACCTTCATTGCAGGGATGCCTCATGAGTTCTTCCGGCCCAATGTCCGATGCAACTGCTGTTGTTCGATCGGATTCTCCCAGATCCATGCTGTCCGTGGCGTTCTGGAGTTTTCTGCTCACCCAGTTTCTCGGGGCTTTCAACGACAACTACTTTAAGCAGATGGTTCTGCTGACGTGCGTAAATCAGGTC
>CAIJTV010001384.1:0-3295 GCA_903823635.1 uncultured Planctomycetaceae bacterium | reverse complement strand
TTGATTTTCTTCACCGTCAGTTGATCGTGTCCAATGCGATCTGCATCAATGAAATGCAGTTGCAGAGATTTCACATTTCGCACAACCGAACTTTTGCCAGCCCCCACACCGCCGACAATGCCGACGAGTGGAACGCGCGCAACGGAAGATTCAGATGTGCTTTCAGATGACAAAGGAGAAATCGATGAGAAGACTGGAAAGACAGAGTCTCGCGACAGCGAGCAAATGACGGGATTGTCTATCACTGACGCGGTATTCCGTAACCAAACGTCAGTGAAGGGGATTTTGATGAGTTCTCACCGTTTCGGAGCAAGCCGTAGGCGTCAAACTCAAAAGATCGGAGTCAATCCCGGGGCATTTTTCCGCTACCCCAAGACTCACATCCGCATGTTGCGGATTGGTTTGGGCATTGTCAAATGCTGCAACGCCCGGAAATTCAGTTTTTAACGACTGCACGCATTTCCACAGGGCAAGCCCGACCGACCCAATGCCGCATTGCTTCAGGCTAGACGCCGTCACGAAGATCCTCTGCTCTGGGATTTCAACCGGAACTCGACCACTTGTGCATCGAGAGCCTTCGACAGCTTTCCATGGACCGGCTGCCTGGTGGCTGCGAAAAAAGGCGTTCGCTATGATTAGCGGTTCCCACGCCTGCCTGTCTGTTTTGTCGGAGTCTTTTGGAATGCGGTTACGCCGACCTTTTCGTCCCAAGCTTTTCCTGACCATTCTGTGTTCGTTGTTTCTGATGTCGTGTTCACCTGTTTCCGCTCAACAGGCAGAAGATCCGTTTGCGCTGGGAGTTCGCACGAGCGAACCCGTTAGCCCTGCGGAGCAACAGGCGACGTTCGCTGTGCCGCAGGGATTCACCGTTGAGCTGGTTGCTTCCGAGCCGGACGTTGCCAAGCCCATGAATCTGGCGTTCGACAAACGAGGCCGCTTGTGGGTCAGCAGTTCGCTTGAGTATCCGTTTGCGGCAGCCCCGGAGCAAACTCCCAGAGACACGATTCGCATCATGGAAGATCATGACGGCGATGGAAAAGCGGATAAAGTCACGGTCTTCGCCGACGAATTGAACATTCCAATCGGCCTGATTCCTTACGGTGACGGGGTGATCTGTTTCAGTATTCCGAACATCTGGTACCTGCGAGATACCGACGGAGATGACCGCTGCGACAAGCGAGAAGTCTTATACGGGCCATTCGATACGACTCGGGATACTCACGGGATGTGTAATGCGTTTCGGCGCGGCGATGACGGTTGGATTTATTCCTGCCACGGATTCAACAATCGTTCAGAAGTCGCCGGAAAGGACGGCCATAAAGTGGTCCTCACGTCAGGGAACACATTTCGCTTTCGTCCCGACGGCTCTCGGCTTGAGCTGTATACTCAGGGCCAGGTGAATCCGTTCGGAATGTCGATCGATCAATATGGTGATATCTACACAGCCGACTGTCACACCAAGCCCGTGACGCTGTTGTTGCCGGAGGGTTGCTACGACAGCTTCGGGCGCCCGCACGACGGTTTGGGATATGTCCCGAATGTTATGGAGCACCTGCACGGTTCAACGGCGATTGCCGCATTGGCGCTGGGCGAACATTTGCGATTTCCAGCGGAGTATGCGAACAGCACATTTGACGGAAATGTGATGACTTCGCGAGTGAATCAGAACACTTTGAAGCGAACAGGTTCCAGCGTTCGAGCGATTGAACAACCGGATCTGGTCAGCAGCAGTGATCCCTGGTTTCGGCCGGTGGATCTGGTCGCTGGTCCGGATGGCGCGTTATACGTCGCGGACTTTTACAATCGAATCATCGGACATTATGAAGTTGACCTGAAGCATCCGGGCCGCGATCGGTTTCGTGGACGACTTTGGCGAGTTCGCTATGCAGGAACTGAAGGTGCGACGAATGCCATTAAAGGATATGGACAGGACCTGACAGCTCTAACCACCGAGCAATTGCTTGAAGTGATCAGGACAGCTCCCGAAATGCAAAAGCGACTGGCCAGAGATGTGATCGCGGATGATCTGTCAGCCGAGACGACTGCGACACTCAAAAAGCATCTTCACGACAACGACTCTGTAGTACGCCGTTTCGCTCTGCGACTACTGGCGCTGCGAGATGCGTCGGTGATTGAAGCGATTTACGCCGGGGCGTCTGACAATGATGAACTTGTCCGCGTCCACGCTTTCCGCGCGTTGCGAGAAGTGACTTTGCAGGAAGCCGATCAGACAGCGGCCTCACAGCTTCTGAAAAAGGGATTTGGCGACTTATCGGCGATGGTGCGACGCTCGGCCGTAGCCGCGGCTTCTCGACAACAGTCGCAGGAACTCATCGCGCCGCTGCTTCGCATGTTTCATACGACCGATCTGGCTGACGTGCATTTGCGACATTCTATCCGGATTGCGCTGCGGGATCATTTGCTGCATGAAGACTGGTTCCGAACAGTCGCTGCGGATGTGACAGTCGGCATGGATCGTCTGGTTTTGGCAGATCTGAGCCTGGCCGTCAAAACACCAGCGTCAGCGGAGTTCGTGGCTGGCAACATTCAGTTTCTCGGTGTGTCTCAGCCCACGCGGCTGGCTGAGTATTTGCAGTTTGCGGCGGCTCATGTTTCGCCGGAAGCAGCCGAGGGAGTTGTGGTGGCAGTGAGAGAGCGATTCTCCGGGGATCGTGAGCTGCAACGCGGGTTGTTGAATTCCATGCGTCAGGGGTTTGCTCAGCGAGGACAACAGCCACCGGCTGCGGTACGAGCCTGGGCCATGGATGTGGCGATGCAGTTGCTGAACATGAAAACGCCCGAAGATCTTTCAGCACTCGACGTCGTGCCTGCAGTGAGCTGGAACTATCGGCCGCACTCGGATGCGTCTGACAAAAATAATTGCTGGGGTGTTGCACGGTCTCGCATGTCGGCCGACGCCGTAGCTGGAGCAGCGTTGTACAGCAGCTTTGAGCAGGGTGAACGCCGGACGGGGATTTATCGTTCGGCACCGATTGAGGTCGGCGACAGCCTGTCGTTTTTTATTGCGGGTCATGACGGAATTCCGGACGCACCATTGAAGAAGGCCAATTTTGTGCGGATCCGCGATGCTGCGTCGGAAGAGTTGCTACGGGAAGCGTCTCCATTGCGGAATGACGTGGCCCAAAAGGTCGAATGGAAAACGGATGATCTGCGAGGACGAAAGGTTGTCGTGGAACTTGTCGACGGCGACAGTGCGTCGGCGTATGCCTGGATTGCGGTGGGGCGATTCTCGGACGATCGACTGAATCCATCCGACGATCAACAGCGACAGCTC
>CAIJTV010001383.1:0-4453 GCA_903823635.1 uncultured Planctomycetaceae bacterium | reverse complement strand
CTGTGGTGAAAATTTGTGATTCCATTAACACAATTCTGTAATCATGCCGCCGGTTTCCATGTCTCTAAAACTTCCAGCTTGCCATGTTCCCCCGACCACTTGGTTTTGGGGAACAATGTGTCTCGCATCTCGATAATTCGCTGTTGATTCTGTGGCTGCGTGAGCACTCGGAACAGATGTCGCACCTCGTCTGCGAAACCCGATTCTGAGGCGAATCCAAAGCGGTCGCTGAGCTTCTCGTGGATCACTTCGTAAGGATGTTCTTCCGCTTCGACGCGAGGATTCTCAATTCTCTGCACTTCGACTTCGAGTCCAAACTCGCGGCCGATTGACGCAACCATTTTGGCAATCTGCATCACGCTGAAGACATCGGTGACCTGATTGACAACGTCATACTGCCCCGGTTCCGGCGGCGCGGCGATGAGTCGAGTAATACACTGCATGGCGTCACGCAGTGTGATGTACCCTCGCAGTTGATTTCCGCTGCCGTAGATTGTCAGCGGCATGCCGATCACGGCCTGAGCAACAAAGCGATTGACGACCGTGCCCCACCATTCGTCGATATCGAAACGAGTATTCAAGTCAGAATGTGCCTGGAGCTCTTCAGAATAGTTTCCGTAGATCACTCCCTGCATCACGTCGTAGCTGCGCAGCCACCAGTATTTGCAGGCTTCATAGACACTGAATGTGCCCTGAACTTTGCTCACGTGATAAAAGCTGACAGGATCTCGAGGCGTCAATTCCCCACCAAGACTCCATTCCTGCCCCTGATATTGCAAGACCGCGTCACCGGGGAACAGGCCTTCGAACAGTGGCCGACCCGTCAACGGACTGCCATATTCGCCCATCGTGCCAAGCTTGATGATTGAGGCATCCGGAGCATGATCGCGGACACCGAACAACAATCCCAAAGTTCCCACGACGTTGTTCTGGATCGTGTTTACGGCCTTCTCTACGTCCGCCATGCTGTACGGTGCGCTGGGGATTTCGGCGAACTGAACGATGGATTCCGGCTGCACTTCTTTGATGTAGGCGAACAGAGCCGGGCGATCCAGTAGGTCGATTTCGCGGAAGTCAATCTCTACGCCAAGATGTTCCTTGGCCGCGGCGATCCGATCTGCCATCGATTGAATTGGCGTGACCGACTGGGCGCCTCTTTCCGCAACGAGTTTGCGACGAAGCATGTTGTCGATGCCGTAAACCTTGCAGCCCAGTTTTGCCAGTTTCAGAGCGAGTGGCCAACCGAGATATCCGTCCATGCCGAGGATCAGAACTCGCATCCCCTGGAGCAGATAACCGGTGTCGGTCTTCTTCCATTCCGGGCAGGATTCATAGGTAATCGACATCGGATCGAAGTAGCCGATCTCCGGACGCCGCTTGCATTCGACAACCAACTGCCCCTGAGCCGCCTTACGAAACGCTGCCTGGCCACACGCACGAAAATCCACATGCCCCTTAAACTCCACCGCCGGACAACTCCAGCAGGTATGATTTGCGTTGTGACAGGAGTTCATGGTAGAGGCCATCGATGAGGACAGGGCATTTAAAGACAGGGTTTTGACCACAGAGGTCACGGAGAGCACAGAGGAGAGTCGCAGAGGATGACGAGACTAGTTAGCGAGTCGGATGATTCCGTCTTTCATTCGTTCGACATTGAAATTCAGCAGAAGTCCAATCTTCTTCTTGCTTAATCGCAGGTATGACAATAGTTGTGCTTTGTGGATGGGGGCTAATTCATCGACCGATTTTAGTTCTATGATGACGATCTCCTCGACTAGCAAATCAAGTCGATATCCGACATCGAGTACCATTCCGTCGTAATTAATCATTTGCTCAACTTGATTGCGAACTTGAATGGCCCTCTTTCGTAGTTCATGAATCATGCATGCTTCATAGGCTGATTCCAAAAGACCTGGCCCCAACTCTGAATGAACCTTCATGGCCGCATCGACGATGTGGCCAGTCACAATATTGATCTCCATTGGCCCATTCACCTCTTTGCTTTACTCTGTGTTCTCCGTGACCTCTGTGGTAAATCCTGCGTTTCTTATGCGGCACGCTTCAATTGCTGTGATGCTGGCTGAATGACACTCAACACGTTTTCCACTTTCATGTCTTTGGGGATTTCGCCAAGGTTCCGACCTCGGACGAAGAATGAAGATTCCTTATAGGTGTGTTTGCCGTTGATTGCTGTTGGTTCGATCAGAGCTGACAGATTCATGCGGCCGGATAGAGCGACGTCTTTCGCCGGCATCACAATAAGATCCGGGGCACGATGAGCAAATGAGCCGCTGTAGACGTCTTTTCCTCGCAGCACTTCTGAAGCAACAGGCTGGCCATTGACCGTCGCGTTCAGAAATAATGCGGTCAGCTCCTTAAGCAAGGCTTCTGATTCGTCGGCGTTGACCATGCCGCTCGGATATCGTCCCTCGCGATGCAGATAAATGCGGCCTGGGTCCATGGCGAACGCTTTGGTTTCGGGCAACATATCGATGTAAGAAGGTCGATCAGAGGCACGTAGTCGAAGCAAGCCCGCCTCTGCCAGCAGACAGTTCACATTGACGCTCAGACGCTGCCTCGCGAAACCATGATCGGAAACAGCACACAGAGTGGTTTGGTCATCAAGTCGTTCAAGAATACATCCGATCTGGCGATCCACTTCGTGGTAATAGTCCAGAAACGTCTGATGAAATGGTGATGAGCTATCTTCAAAATCTTCCCACAGATAGTGATTCAGTCGATCGGTTCCGGTAAACACAAACATCATGTTCTGCCAGAATTCTCGATCCCAGTGGTGATGCAGAGCCTGGCAACGCACCGTCATGACTCGCCGCAGTTCATCGACGAATCGCTGCTTGCCTTTTTCGACCAGTGACATATCCGCATCGACCGCGTAGTTAATGCTTTCAAGCCATGAAAGCTGCTCAGGCGGATAGACCGCACGCTTCAGATCCAGCGCCACAAATCCGGAAACCAGCAGGCCATTCAGCGGTTGTGCTGGATACGTTTGTGGCACATTCATGATCAGGCTTGGGCCAGCGCCTTCGCGAGCCCAGAATGGTTTTGCTCGAAAAGTCCGCGATGACGTGAAGCCAAGCGTGTAGCTTCCGTCCATTAAGTCGGTGAAACCAAACACATTGTGGCCACCGGAATTTTCTCCGGTCACGATCGAGGCCCACGCCGCCGAAGAGACTTCAGGCAACGAAGACTTCATCGGCACCAGCGTCCCGGTCTGCAACAGTTTCGCGCTATGCGGCATCACTCCGGACGCAGCAAATTGTTGCCACATCCAGCGGGGAAGACCGTCGATGCCGAGCATGAAAAGTTTCATCACCGCAGCCTCCATGCTGCTACTTTTTAGTGTTCAGTTTTCAGTGTTCAGTTACTGGTTCGTTAGTGCGACACATTGAAAACTGAACACTGGCAACTCTCTGTTATAGATATCCCAATTGTCGCAGGCGTTCTGACACCGCTTCGGCGTCCTGTTCGTCCATGTAGTTGTCTGCATCGCAGGGGTTCATCAGTGTGCAATGGAGATGGGGGACTCGTTGGGCAACAAGTTCTCTCACCAGCAACTCTGCATCGCAGCATTCTTCTTCCGAAACAACGACGATTCGAAATGCTGCGTCTGAAATGAGTCCGCCGATCTCCTGCACCGTCTTCGGTGACCAGCGGAACCAGCAAGGGTGATTCTCCAGCGACACACAGTTCTGTTCCGACGAAACAAACATCGTGCCGGCGATTGTATTCAGGGGCTGCTGAGTCAGATTCAGCACGGCATCACCGGCCAGCAGGACCTCGGTGATTGAATTAGCTGTCGTTACGCATTCCGTTGCCATCGCACGCTCTTCTTGCAAATTCCGCGTGTATTACGCCTTTTTGAGGCTCGGCGATCCATCGCCGATCACGCAGAACTTTACCCGCCTTTTCATTTTGCAGCAACGCGGCTTTTGGGGCAGAAATCTTCAGAAAAAGTCGTGTTTCTGGCCATTTTTGGTCGGAAACGCAGGGACTCAGTCTTAAGGCGGCAGGCCGCGAGGCACGCCAAAGAGGTGACAGGGAGTCCACTGGACACTTCGATGACTCACCGGATGGCTCGCGCCATTCCGCTTCCCTACAAGCGACTATTTCGCTGACGAACCACAGTCTGCGGTAAATCGCTGCGACATCCCGCGTCGCTCCAGTTCCGTGTTCAGCACGCTGTGGTAGTGAGCAAGGCGGATTGCTGCGTCATCCAGAGAGCCTCCGAACGATCGCTTCTCATCGAGATAGATCAGCGGCACGGCAAATTCCTGAATCTTCCAGCCCAGATCAACCGCTTGCACCCATAAC
Source organism: uncultured Planctomycetaceae bacterium (assembly GCA_903823635.1). Lineage (GTDB taxonomy): Bacteria > Planctomycetota > Planctomycetia > Planctomycetales > Planctomycetaceae > SXXK01. The sequence continues at coordinate 121 of CAIJTV010001383.1, read as the reverse complement.
TGGAGCGGCATTGCATAACCAGTGTCCGTGATGTCCAGGTCAGCCAAAGCAGGAACTCGGTAGGCTTTGAATCCGCAGAAAGCATCAGTAATTGACAGCCCAAGTTTCTCGTTGAGACACG
>CAIJTV010001382.1:0-2625 GCA_903823635.1 uncultured Planctomycetaceae bacterium | reverse complement strand
GCACTGTCTTCATATTTATTACCGAGTTAACCAGCAGGCCCTGATGGCTCTCGATCCGGCTGAGCGAGCTCATGGCCGTGCTGAGGTGATAGAGATCCTCAATCCGGAAGGCGAATATGTTCCCGTCCGCATGCAGGTGTCTGTCGTCTCCGGTCATCGCGCTGATTTTGGTCTGATGATGATGGATCCCGATCCGCTGAAGATCGACGCGATCACTCAACGGCTTCGCGCCAGTCGACTGGGGACAGTACTTGAGCCGACGTATTCTTTTGTTTCGATCACCGAAGTCAGCGAATATGTTCCGACGATCGAACAGTATTCAGACCGACTCGTTCGTGAGGGAACCAAACCCGAAGATCCTGCTTTCCAGGCCAAGCTGAATGCTTACAAGCAGCGGCTTCCGGCAATGAATCAGCAGCGTCTGTATCCCGATCTTCCGCCGTTCCCGGTGATGACATTTTATCCAATGAACAAAGCTCGCCATCCTATGGCGAACTGGTACGCCGAACCATTCAGCTTCCGCAGCGATCTGATGGCCGAACACGCCACATCCGGAATTAAGTTTGCCGGGCGAGTCTCTCAGTTGATCACCGCGTCGACGGGCTTCGATGATTGGGAATGGGGCGTGACCTTGTGGAGCCGTGCTCCGGAACACATCAAGGAAATCGTCTACACAATGCGTTTTGATAAGGCCTCTGCGAACTATGCCGAGTTCGGGCCGTTCTACGTCAGCTACATCATGTCAGCCAAAGAAGCGCTCGAACATCTTCGCGTCTGATGGCACTCCTTAACTGAACATCGCCATGTTTGCCGCCTGAACGACGTCCCTTCTCCCCCTCGGGGGAGAAGGTGGCCGATAGGCCGGATGAGGTTTTTTTTTTTTAGACGGCCGCGTTCTAAAACGCCCCCGCGCCCCCGAGTTTTTTGCAAGAACGCTAACCTGTGACACCACGCTGCATCCGCAAAAAAACGCGGGAGACTGCGGCAACATGGCGCTGTCCAGTTAAGCAATACAGCGAGGTCGTGCACGGCGGGTTTGCTGAAGTTCGCAAAAGATTAATCGCCGTCCGGCAGGGAAGATTAAATTCCCACCGGACGGCTTTTTTTATGGGGTAAAGTTGCCAGACAAGGAACAGGCCCGTAACAACTTCCCGATGTTTCCGTGCCTCGAAATCCCAACCCGACACGTCAGTGAGGGATTTACGGAGACACTTGTAAAACGCTACAGCTCAATCCCTCACTCAAGCGTCGGGCTGTGATGGCCGCAATCCTACGAGCACAACGGCCGCAGCTGTTCCAGGATCTTTGGAATGGCTTCAAACGGGGACTCGGCTTCTTCGTACTCCAGAGCCACAAAGCCACGATAGCCAGCGTTCTTCAGGATCTCGATAACCTTCGCGTAATCAGCCGGCTGCTTCTTTCCATTGACGGAAATCGAAGCCTTAATCTGAGCGTTCACTGCGTAGGGCGCGATCTTCGCGAGATCTCGATACGGATCGTCGGTCTGGAAATTGCCGCTGTCAAAGTTGACGCCGAACCACGGCGAAGTCTCGATCTTGTCGATGATTTTCATCATCTGTTCCGGAGTCGCCGTGATTCCGCCGTGATTCTCCAGAGCTAAGAACACGCCTTTCGTGGCTGCGTATTTTAATGACTCATTGATGCCTGCCGCACATCGTTCAATCGCCGCATCTTCACTGTCACCGCTGGGCACTTTGCCAGCGAAGATTCGAATGGCTGGGGCTCCCATAATCGAAGCGTAGTCAATCCATTCACGACACTCCGCGAGTTGCTTCTGGCGAGCTTCCCCTTCGACCAGACAGAAGTCATTGCCGATCGCTGTTCCGGAGATACTTATCCCCAGTCGATGAGTCATCGCTCGTATCGACAGCAAGTACTCCGGAGTAATCACCTTTGGGAAATAATAACCGGTTAGTTCTGTCGCCCCGAGCCCCTGAGCGGCGCAGAATTCGATGAACTTTTCGATGTTCATCTCGGCCTTCGCAATTTCCTCCGGCGTTCCGCGTTTGGCGAACATCCGATTGAATGAGTAACCGGCAAGGCTGAGCTTCAGCAACGGGCTGCCTGTTCGTTTGGGCGGATCGGCGGCCGTCAAATGCGACAATCCCGAAGCGCAACAAACGGCTGCGGATGCGGCCGTGAATAACTGACGACGTGACAGTGTCATGACGCTGACCTTCAAATAGTTATGAAAGGGATTGAATGTAAGCTGAAGAGAGCGACGCTGAGCACATCGCCGACGTTCAGTGACACATTGGAATTCGCTGAGACTTTGGTGCAACGATTCTCTGCAACTGCTGACTTTGCCCAACATAGCAGGATAATTTCCGAGTTGCGAGGTGCCCAGCACCGCAAATGTTGGTCATTCATCCTGCGGTCCGCTCGCATCAACTGCATGCCACGCTTCATCCTTCAATAATCGGATGAACCACTTCCCCATGCACGTCTGTCAGTCGAAAGTCGCGGCCCGCATAACGATAAGTCATCCGCTGATGGTCGTAGCCCATGAGATGCAGGATCGTCGCATGCAGATCATGAGAGGAAACCGGATTCTCAACGGCCTTGAAGCCGAAGTCATCTGTGGCTCCGTACACAGTCCCTTTG
>CAIJTV010001381.1:0-3091 GCA_903823635.1 uncultured Planctomycetaceae bacterium | reverse complement strand
GATTCGACTCGAAACAAGAATCGGGGCGATGCAAGAACAGCCACCATGGCCTGACCAATGCCGGATTCAAATGTCGCATCCGGCTGCTGCCACGCGGTTTCAGAAATTTCCTGCAGCCGTTCGATCGTTGCGGAATTCGCAGGGCTGCGAAACGCCTTTGTGGCAAATCGCTGCAGCACTTCTGCCGAATATTGTCGACGCTGTTCAGGATCTTTGGGTGGCGAGTCGCGATGAAAGAAGCGATCGTAGCCTCGAGGATGCTCCGTGCCGACGGCTCCCTGAGGTCCCTCAATACGCACGGTGTCGATTTCAAAACGCACGAAGCTGTCTTTGTTTGACGACTCCTCTACAACGGCATCGGGTTTGATCGGGATGAGTTCGAAGGAGAGTTCGTGATCACCGGAAGTCAGCTCTTCAGTCAGCTCTGACTTCACCAGTTTGTTTTCATCCCAGCCAAATTCATTGCGAGTTCTCTCCTGGCCGTCGATGCGAAACACTATGGTGTAACGAGCCGGATCGAATTCAAAAGAACCATGCAGACGAACTTCATTACGAACAACGTAGATTCCTGGCGTGTTTATCTTGAACATCTTTCGCAGCAGGAACGACTCTTTCCCCGACGCGCTGTTCCCATCTCTGTTCTTTTCGCTATCTCGAAACTCGCTACCAGAGATCTTCTGAGCCGGTGCGATCCACGTCGCCTTGGGAACTGCCTGCTCCACAATGCTTTGGGCTGCTCGCAAATACTTCTCCATCAGCAGTGGAGAAAAGCTGAGCGCGTCGCCCACATTGTCGAAGCCGAATCCGGAATCATCCGGAGGGAATATCAACGTGGCATCAAAGTCAATGCCCATCAGGTCGGAGACAGTATTCCCATACTCCGATCGATTCAATCGGCGAGCCACATTCGGGCCGGGATCAATTTCTTCCGGATCAATTCGAAAGGCACTGAACTTGATCCATCGCATTAACAGGTCGCGTTCCTGAGCGGTCAGGCGAGGTTCCTCAGGAGGCGGCATCACTCCGGCACGCACGTTCTTCAGGACATTCCACCAGACTTCGGGCTTCTGCTGAGCCATCGCGTTGTTGGTGAACTGATCCAGAACCAGACCGCCTTCTGACGCTCCGTCGCCATGGCACTTAAAACAGCGTGCCTTCAGGATCGGCACGATGTTGGCTTCATAATCCGCAATGTCTTCGGCGTGGCTGATTGGTGTCAACGCGGGAACGGTCACGAGCAACAGCGCGAAACAGGTCAGAAAACTTCTGGTCAAAATCATTTCACGAAACTCCGTGACAGCACGCAGCCTGAGGTCAGCACTTGACTTCCATTTCAGCAGGATATCATAGCCGCGAGCAACAGTCCCGGATGCACACAGAGTCGTTCTGAAAAGAGAGCAGTCGCCGATTTCGACAGGCTATGACCCCCCTTGTCTGAAAAAGGAGAACTTCTACTGTCTTGAGAAAGTAGAATGTGCCCTTTTATGGGATCGATTGCACCCAGGCAATGTCCTGAAATCCATGATGCTGTACCGGCTTCGAGGTGGCTGTTATGCTCAGAGGACCACGCCCGGATCCGGGCTGTTTTTTCCTGCCGAGTCGACTCAATCTCCACCGGAGCCGCTCATGAAAGCCTTCCTGCGAATTCCAGTCTGTTCCGTAACGTTTTTGGCAATCAGCCTTTGCTCTGTCATGGCCAGTGGTCAGCAGAATGATGAATTTGCGAAACTTCAGTCGCAGTATGAATCACAGCAACAGGCCGCGCTGAAGAAGTACTGCCTGAACTGCCACTCGGCGGCGGAGAAGCAGGGCGAACTGGATCTGGAACAGTTTACGTCCGTTGCTGACATGCGTCGCAATGTTGTGCCGTGGCAGCGAGTTGTCGAGATGATGGACGATGGCGAGATGCCTCCGAAAGACGCGGAAGTTCAGCCATCCAAAGAAGAGCACAAAGCTCTGCGGAACTGGGTGCGAGCTGTCCTGGATGCAGATGCAAAAGCCAATGCGGGTGATCCGGGCCCGGTTGTGCTGCGTCGCCTGAACAATGCCGAATTCACTTACACGATTCAGGATCTGACCGGGGTGCCTCTGCAACCTGCTCACCAATTCCCTGTCGACAGTGCCGCCGGAGAAGGTTTTACCAACGTCGGCAATGCCCTTGTAATGTCACCTGCATTGGTCCAGAAGTATCTGGATGCGGGCAAAGATGTGGCGGCCCATGCGATGCTGCTTCCCCATGGCATTGAGTTTTCCCCATCGACGACCTCGCGTGACTGGACGAATGAAAAGCTAACGGAGATTCGCAACTTTTATGCTCGCTATTGCGACAGTGGCGGCGCGACGGCGGTCAATCTGCAGGGCATTCAGTTCGAAACAAACGGTGGCGGACGATTGCCGCTCGAGAGTTATCTTCGAGCCACTTTAATCGAGCGGGATGCATTGCGAGCAAAGACGATCACACTGGCGGAAGTCGCTCAGCGTCATCAGCTCAATGAGAAATATCTGACAACGCTCTGGACCGCGTTGAATGACGAGCAACCGTCACTTGTGCTGGATATGGTTCGCGGACAGTGGCGAGATGCCAAGCCTGAAGATGCGCCGGCTCTTGTGGCAACGATTGTTCAATGGCAGCAGACTCTGTGGCGGTTTACAACGATTGGTCACATCGGTAAACGCGATGGCCCGAAGGCGTGGCAGATTTCTGTCAACCCGATTGCCGCTCGCCAGGAAGTGCGAATGAAACTTCCCGCTCCGCAGGACGGAAAGAATGTCACGTTGTACCTTGCGGCCTCGGATGCTTCTGATGGCAATCAGAATGACTTCGCGGTCTGGGAGAATGCTCGTTTTGTCGCCCCCGGTCAGCCGGACCTGTTGCTACGCGATGTTCGGCGCGCTGTGCAGACCCTGAATTCACATCGTCAGCAGATTCTCGCTACAGCCGCCGCCAGCCTGAATGCCGCCGCTGAGGTTGGTGCAGCGACTGACGCCGCGACTTTGGAAGCTCTGGCGACGAAACACGCCGTGGACCCAGCGGTGCTGGCTTCGTGGTTCAGCTATCTGGGCATCGGTGCCGGAGAAGTACAGATTAATT
>CAIJTV010001380.1:0-1882 GCA_903823635.1 uncultured Planctomycetaceae bacterium | reverse complement strand
CCGTCGCAGGGTATCCGGAAGTTTTGGGCGAATCCACAGAGTGTGAGTAACCTCCGGGGGACCCATTCTGTGCGCGGCCACGATTGGGGGTAATAATCTTTATGATGGATCCCGTGAAAGCCGGGCCTCGGATCAAATCGTGCAAAGAATAACTCAGCCCCGCCGGGTAAACTCAGGTTCAGGGTGCCGAGGGGACTTGTGCTTGCTTTCGAGTCGCGAAGGCAGGCTGGCCAGGCAGTCCTGATCGCCATCGCGATTCGCGGAGTCCGTTCCCGGAATTCGAGGGAACTCGATCATTTACAGCTTCAAAAGCTTCCATTTGAGCAGACTTGTTCCTTGGTTCCGGCAGGATAGAGGCACCGGACGTTGAACTGAGGGCGATTGCCCCTATGATACGCGGTTTCTCCCGAAGTCTGCGGCCCGCTCGTGGTTGTGGCGCGGACGGATTGAATCGTGCAGTCGAAATCGCCGAGGTCTGTTCCTCGGTCTCCGGTTGCTAAGCCTTCTTACAGGTGGTTGCCGTGTCCTGGTTTGAGCTTTACGTGAAGTTTTCTGAACTGCTGTTCTGGATTCAGGACGGTACTGCGTCCGCACCCGCAGCCGGTGCTGCGCCTGCTGCTGGAGCGGCTCCCGCTGGCGGAGCTGCAGAGGCTGGTCGAGTGGCGGCGGACGCTCCGAATCCGATTGCTCAGTTTGCCCCAATCTTGATTATTGGGGTGTTTTTCTACTTTATCCTGCTTCGTCCTCAGCAAAAAGAGCAGCGACGACGGCAGGACTTTCTGAGCAACCTGAAGAAAAACGTCAAGGTTGTGACGACTGGCGGTCTGATTGGGACTGTTGTCGACATCTCGTCGGACGGCCGTCAAGTGACCCTTCGAGTCGACGACACGACGAGAGTTCGCTTTCTTCGGTCAGCAATTCAGGGCGAACTGGATGAAAAGGCGGAAACTCCCGCTGCTGCGACGTAGCCCGCATAATTTCAGGAATGCCACAGGCCGGCGTTCACGGTTTTCTGTCAGCTTGCCGTCTTCAGGGCGGGCTGAAGACCACTGTTTTCCGGTTTGTGGACCATCTCTGTGACTTGAATTGTGCTAAACAGTGACAATTCGATACATATACGCCACTTTCGGCTGATTTTTCTTTGCTCATTGCTCGGATTCGCCCGGTCAAAGCCGTGAATCCTGGTCCTTGCGAATTCCCCAGGAACCCACTCTGATGTCTCAGTTGCTCCATGGATTGCTGAACCTCGCTCTTCAGGCACCCGATGCTGCTGCAGAAGTTGCCAATGCCGCGACGAAGGCGGCTGCGGAGACCGTTGAGACGGCGACCGAAATTATCCCGGCCGCTCAGGCTTCGGGAACAAGTCCGTTTGTGTTCACGCTGTTGACGCTGTTTATTCTTGTCCTGCCCTTCGTGTTGGCCTACGTCGTTGCGAAAGCCCTGAAGGTTCAGGAGTGGACGGGTCGGCTGGCTGTTGTCTTCTTCACGTTAGCTATCGGTGCCTCGCCGTTCCTGACATCGTTAATGAAGGGGGAGCCGCTTGATAAGCGTTTCCGTCTCGGGATCGATCTCGCCGGTGGAACCAACATGGTGTTTCAGGTGAAGCCTGAAGGCAAGGAAGTCAACGATCAGGTCATGGATCGAATGGTGGGTGCCGTTAGCCAGCGAATCAATCGCAGTGGCACGGAAGAAGTGACCGTTCGTAAAGTAGGTCGTGACCGAATCGAAGTCATTGTTCCCGGTGAAGATCCGCAGACGGTCGATGAAATCAAACGCCAGATTACTCGTTTGGGAAGTCTCGAATTCTTCATCTGCGCGGACAGCACTGACCAGCAGTTTGTGCGAATGGCTAACGAACTGGATAAGTCGCAGACCATTCTTG
>CAIJTV010001379.1:0-15498 GCA_903823635.1 uncultured Planctomycetaceae bacterium | reverse complement strand
ATTTCGCTTTTACTGGGACTGTTGGTTGGCTTGCAGCGTCAGCACGTCCAGTCGCCGCTGGGAGGAATTCGCACTTTTCCTCTGGTGACGGTCTTCGGCACCGTTTGCGCATTGTTGGCCGCCACGTATGGTGGCTGGGTTGTCGGCATTGGACTTATGGGTGTCGTGGCGACTGCTGTTGTAGGAAAAGTAACGAATCCGGATCAGGGTGATGACCACACTGGGCTCACGACAGCGGTTGCCATGCCGTTGATGTACGCTGTCGGCGCCTACCTAGTGAATGGTGACTGGTCCGTTGCTGTGGCTGTCGGCGGAACCGTTGCCATCCTTCTGGAAATGAAGTTGCAGCTGCACGGAATCGTCGCAAGACTTGGCGATGCTGACATCAAGGCCATCATGCAGTTTGTGCTGATCTCGTTCATCATCCTGCCGGTGCTTCCCAATCAGACTTACGGCTGGTACGACGTCCTGAATCCGCGTGAGATCTGGTGGATGGTGGTGCTCGTAGTTGCCATGAGCCTTGGCGGTTACATCGTCTGGAAGTTCTTTGGACAGCACGCTGGCACTGTTCTGGGCGGCATACTCGGTGGCACAATTTCCAGCACCGCCACAGCCGTGAGTTTCGCCAGGCGTTCCCGGCTGGCCCCATCCTCCGTGCGGGCTGCTTCCACAGTGATCATGATTTCCACAACCGTCAGCTTCGTTCGTGTCGCCATTGAAATGGCCGTGGTTGGCCATGTTGCCATGTTGAAGGCCGTTGCGCCACTGGCGGTACTGATCGTATCCGGCTTGTTTCTTTGTCTCTTTGAGTGGTTGGGATCGCGGAAAGAAGCCGAAGCCATTTCCCAGCAAACGAATCCCACGGAACTGAAATCAGCTCTTGTTTTTGGAACGCTCTACGCGATCATTCTGTTTGCCGTCGCCGCGACGAAAGTCCACTTCGAAAGAACCGGCCTGTTTGTAGTCGCCGCGCTATCCGGGCTGACGGATATGGATGCAATCACTCTGTCAACGTCCCGTATGGTGTCAGCGGGTCGGCTCACGGCAGACACGGGCTGGAAGGTGATTATCTCCGCGGTGATGGCAAATCTGATCTTCAAAGCCGCGCTTGTGGCGATGCTTGGAGATCGGAAGCTGTTTATCCGAGTCGCCATTCTGTTCGGAATTCTGATCATCGTCGGTGGTGTTCTGATCGCAGTGTTTCCTTAACGTACGATCTGAAGGCCATCATCTGACGATCGCACTATGCCCGCGCCTTCGTGGTTGAAGTCGTCTGCATCATTCGCACGGCGCCCCAGAAAGGCTCGTCTCGACGGAGCGAGGCAGCCACATTTGAATGCAACGGCATATAAAATTTTGCATTGACTCGCCGCCAGACAGTCATCACAGATTACGAAATGGTCTCGCTTTACGCGGCCGTGCACATCGGTGAGACGGAAGTCGTGGCTCGCGTGACGGAAAGTGATTGTTCACGATCAATCCCCGGAAGATACCGCATCGTCGTGCACAGATCGTGAGTACGGACAGCGTCTTCGGATGTCAGAATGCCGTCGGAGGTGCCAGGTTCCATGGACAGTGTTTGCGCTTATTTCGAGCGTGTATAAAGGGTCGCCAGTTTTTCCGGAGAAACGCCCAGCTTGAAACCGGCGATAATGATTTGATTCAGCAGCGTGGCCTTCAGAACTCCGATACGCTTCCAGCGCCTGGCGGAGACTGTGGTGGGGGTTTTGGCAATCATGATTGGGCCGAGTTGTCGCAGTCTTTTTACGAAGTCATAGTCTTCCAGCAGCGGCCAATTCCGAAATCCGTTCAGAGAGAAAAACCGATCGGAACGGATAAAGATGCCCTGATCGCCGTACGGTAATTGCAGCCAGCGAGATCGCAGATTGGTTCCAAACTCGACGATACGATACAGCCAGGAGTCATCGTCAATGCGAAGTCGAAACGCACCTCCAGAGTATCCAGCAGAAACGCTGTCCCAGATGGTTTTTGAAAAGTTATCCGGGAGTTGTGCGTCCGCGTGAAGGAACAAGATCACTTCGCCGCGCGAGATCGATGCGCCTGCGTTCATCTGACGTCCGCGTCCCCTGCTGCAGCGAAGTACCTTCACACCTGCCTGTTTGGCGATCTGGCATGTGTTGTCAGTGCTTCCTCCATCGGCCACGATGATCTCGATCTGTGGCTCCGGAAGTAGTCGTGTGAGGAGCCGCGGAAGAGTTTTCTCTTCATTCACCGTTGGGATGACGATCGACAGGAGCCCTGCTTCAGGCTTAGGAAGTGCGGCGGAAAACTCTTCCGAAAACAAACGGCAGAAAACAAGATCTTCCGGAAAGTCAACATCCGAGAGTGCCGGAAGCAGACTGCTTGACTTGTTGATTCGCCGAAGATTCTGAAGCGTCTCTTGAAAGACGGTGGAATTCCCCCAGTTGACGTTTTCAAACAGACTTTGATAGTGCTCGCGCATCCCAATCAGATAGTAGCCACCGTCGATAGCAGGCCCAATCGTTACGTCACTGTGATGAAGGGCCGAGAACGCCTCTTCGAGATGCCTGGTTTCAAGCTCCGGGCAATCGGTTCCGATCACAACGACTCGCCGGCAGCCATCTGCGAATGCTTTGCCAATCGCGAAGCTCATCCGGTCTCCAAGCGATTCCCCCTGTTGAGGTGTGTACTGCAGATCGACGCCAAACAGTCGCTGCATGTCATCTGTCGAGCCGCCAGTGAACTGCACCTCGATATCGCAGGACTGCCGGTTCGTAAACTGTCTTACGGTTTTCAGAGTGTTCTCAACAAGGCAAAAGTGCAGTTTTGCAGCTCCGTCTGGCCCCAGTGCTGGGATAAGACGAGTCTTCACTTTGCCGGCTTCGGGGCAGCGAGCCATCACGATGATTCGCTGATCGACGACATGCCCCGGGATATTCCGTTGTTTCTCCGGCTTTCCGGTAGCGGCAGACGTTGGCTCAGAGTTTGTCATTCGGCAGGCTTAGTTCAACAGGGGGCAAGCAATGGAGTCAGGCCGCGCGCTCCGGCTGATAGACAAGAGTATCATTTCTGACCAAGTGAAGACCAGACGGGACGCGGCTCTGCGTGGGACAATGGCCAGGAACGTTCGTCTGCTCGGCGTACCGATTGCGGTGCTGTGGTCAGGTATGTTGCGGAGTGTTGTGCGTGGCGAATCTGTTATTGAGGGTGAGTTCCCTTGAGCACGGGAATGCCATTCGTCCTGGTCATGTTTGCGAGATACCAATCGCGATTGTCTGTTCTTGTTCCCGGACAATAAACGATGGCGGCTCTTCATTCGGAGACTGCTGCACGGGCAGAAATAAGGCCGTGAGACTTCATTGCCGTGCCGTCGAACGATGATTCGAAAGATCTATGGGCAGCGTTGGTTTGTGGACCGCTTACATTTTGAGAAGCCGTTCGACACTCCTGCGGTCAGTTAGCCCCGTATGGCGATCAACGATTTCTCCGTTTTTGAACACGATCAGTGTCGGCAGCGATGAAACACCGAATTTCTTCGCGACATCTTTGTGTTCATCCACATCGATTTTGACAATCTTCGCTCCGTACTCTGCCGCTTCTGGTTCAAGATCGTGGAGAATCACTGCCTGTTTTTTGCATGGCCCACACCACTCGGCGAAGAAATCCACCAGAACAACACCCTGAGCGTTTTGGATCTGCGATTCAAAGCTGTCACCTGGTCCGAGAGTTATCAGCGATGGTTCAGCGGCGGGCTTTGTCATGCCGGTCAGCTCAAATTTCCTTTCACGGCTGCGATCTGCATTTGACGCTGACTTGGGAGCAGCCTCTTTTTCCAGTCGAGCGATGCCACGATCGTCGGCACTACTGTCGCCACTGTGGCCTCGACGAACCCAGCCGGACGATTTTGAACATCCAGCCAGCAGAGTGGTACTGATCAGCGTCAGGGCGAATCCGAATCGGATCAAGCCAGTTCCGGCTGAGAGCTTGTGAAGGAGGCGTCTTGAATCGTGGAGACGGCGCAGGAAGGCAGAGAAAACCTGCCGACGGGCAGTTCCAGAGTCCTGATTCAAGCCACGTTTGGACATCTCTGAGCATCCCTTTGTTGAGCTCGTGATCCCGTGTTTCTGTTTTGTGAACGGAACAATCGCACAGGAAACCGACAATTTGTGGAAATTGTTCATGTGGTTTATCGGCTGACAGGATCACCTTTGATTCTGATGTCAGGTTCTCGATCGATGGATGTATCGAAAAGCTGTGTCTCGGAACGCGGGGTCAGGCATTTCTTTCCATATCTGTGCCACCATCATGTCAAAAAATGCCGTCGGACTAGCTCTGAAACCGTCGGAGGAACCTTCGGTCAATCCAGGTTTTGAGTGTCCAGCACCAGCGAGCATGAATCGCCAGTGACTTGTAGATCATTAGCGCTCGATCATCGCCGGTGTTCAAGATCTTCAAAAAGTTGTGTTGGGGCGTGAATCTTGTCATTGGTCCGCCAACCAGAACGGATCTGAGATTGTGCCAGAGTACTGGTGACTGCCTCACCGCATAGACCCCTGCTTTGGCGAATGGAATTCCCGTGATGCTCCCGGAATCACCAACCGCAAAAACCATTGGATCGGCCGTGCTTTGCAACGTCGAACTTGTCAGAAGAAAACCGTGTTCATCAACTGGCAGTCCCAGTCGTGACAACACTGGAGGAGCCACTGCGCCGGTGGACCAGATGACACAGTCGGCCGACAGAAACTCAGTTCCATTCATCATCATGCCGGAATCATTAACTTCTGAGACTCGCGTTTGCGTTAGTACTTCAATTCCACGTGAGTGAAGAATCCTCCTGATTTTTTGAATACTGTTTTTTGCCAGTTCAGATGCGATCTCATCGGCCGCAGTCAAAATGCGAATCTTGATATTTACTGCGGGGAACTGTAATTGAAATCCTGTTTGCAGGCATAGTGCTATCTCAACGCTCGCGACACCTCCGCCTACAACAGCGATCTGCAGCGTTCGACCTGACTTTGGCGCCAGGAATTCCATGCGATCATCCAGACGCCGCAGAAATGTCTGCATCGGTTTCACAGGTATAACGCAATCCGTCTTTGGGTCCGGAATTCCAGAAGGAATCGATCCAACGCCGACGGATAGCACATTGAAACTTAGAGAGTCAGTGTCTGAGAACTTCAGCACACGCTGCTTCCAATCGACGGATGTGACGTCTGCACGAATCAATGTTGCACCCGCACGGGAGACGAGTTTCTCCAGGTCGATCTGCATTTCGTTTGGTGAAAACTGCCCGGCCAGAGTCCCCGGCAGCATTCCGGAATAGGTGGCGGTTGGGTACTGCGAGATGCAGACAAGTCGGCAATCAGGAATCGGATCGCTGGCCCATTCCTTGAGGATGTGAGCGTTCGTGTGCCCAACTCCCAGCAATACAACGGAACGGGCGAGCACAATCATGCACCTTTCTGGCAGCACTCTTATCTGATTTGTTTGACGGTCAACGTTCGCTTTGGGAAAAGTGACTCTGGTCCACATTGCCGCCGAGCATCATAGCGGTCATCGCGTCCATTTAAGCCAGCGAGAAAACAGGGATTTGACGAAGGGCGTCAAGCGAGTGCGATTGTACTGGTCGCCAAGTTTGCGAATCGCTTCCGCTTGAGTTGGATACGGATGAATGGTGTTGGCAATCTTCGATAACCCAACGCCGTTTGTCATGGCCAATGTGATCTCCGAGATCAAATCTCCGGCCGACCTTGCGACGATCGTTGCTCCTACAATTTTGTCAGTGCCATGCTTCACATGGACTTTGACAAAGCCATTTTCCTCACCCTCAAGGATCGCTCGATCCACGTCGTGAAACTTTTGCACGTAGGTGTCAATGGCCACGTTTTGTTCGATTGCCTGATGCTCGTACAAGCCAACGTGAGCAATCTCGGGCGAGGTGTAGGTACACCAGGGAATAATCAGCGAACTGGATTTCAGTCTGCCTTTGAAGAGTGCATTTTGGATCACGATGCGTGCCATGAAGTCGGCGGCGTGGGTGAATTGATAGGGCGAACAAACATCTCCGGCCGCATAGATCATGCGGTTCGTCGTTTGCAGTTGATCATTAACGACGACGCCCTTCTTCGTATATTCGACACCGACCGCTTCGAGATTCAGATTCTCCACGTTGGGAGCACGACCGACGGAAACCAAAAGCTGATCCACCATCTCGTTGAATCCAGCTCCATTGCATTCAACACTCAATCGAATCCCGTCATGATTCTTGATCGCCAAATTCTTGCCACCTCGCAATAACTTAACTCCGTCTCGAATCATCGCTTGTTCGACGATGGCGGCGGCGTCCCGATCTTCTCGCGGCAGGACACCGTTCGCGGTTTCGACGATAAGGACTTCGGAGCCAAGCTGAGCAAACGTCTGAGCCATCTCACATCCGATCGGTCCAGCTCCGATAACACCCAGCCTTCGCGGCAGCGTTGTCAGCGAGAACAGTGTTTCATTCGTCAAGTAATCGACTTCGTTCAGACCCGGAATCGGTGGCGCGGCGGCTCGCGCTCCGGTTGCGATCACTGCTCGCTTGAACTGAAGCCTGGTCCCATCCACGTCGATCGTATTGGAATCAACAAAGCTGGCCTGACCAAAGAACACGTCAATCCCCAAAGCGCGGAACCTGGCGGCTGAATCGTTGGGGCTGATGCGAGCACGCAGGTCTCTCATTCGCTGCATCACGGCTGCAAAGTCGACGGAGGCTCCGTCGGCTCCGTTGACGCCAAAACCATGAGCATGACGAACGGCTGCTGCTGCACGGCCCGCGCTGATGATGGCTTTTGACGGCACACAGCCCACGTTCAGGCAATCGCCTCCCATCAGGCCGCGTTCAATAATGGCAACCCTGGCTCCAAGCCCCGCAGCCCCCGCGGCCGTTACGAGTCCCGCCGTTCCTGCGCCGATCACCACCAGGTTGTAACGCCCAGTCGGAATCGGATTCGTCCAGTCGAGTGGATGGACATTCGATTGCAGGATCTGGTTTGACGGGCCGAGCGGTTCAAGCTGTTTCAAGTAACTCATGTTGATGTGACTTCTTCTGTGGTTGGCTGACTCGCGAAAAGGCTAACGAGTTTTTTGACGGCGAGAGGAAAAAGTCCGAGGATGATAAAGCCCAGGACAAGTTGCCAACTGAGCACTTTTCCTGCGCCTTCCTTCGCCAGAACTTCAAGACTTGGGACTGTTGAGCCGGCATACACATATGCGGCGGTGCCGGGCAGCATTCCGATCTGACTGACCCACCAAAACGTGGTGGCTCGAATCCTGGTCAGCCCCATGACCGCGTTGACAACAAAGAACGGGACGACGGGAATCAACCGCAACGTGAACAGATAAAACGCGCCTTCACGTTCCAGTGCATCGTTAATGCCAGTCAATCGAGCTTGCATCGAACGCTGCACCCAATCTCGAAGGAAATACCTGCTGAGCAGAAATGCAACCGTCGCTCCGGTCGTCGAACCGACGCTGACGATGAAGAGTCCTTGTACGAATCCAAAGTACCAGCCGAAGACCAATGTCAATACGGCTGCGCCGGGCAAAGAAAGCCCGGTGACCGCGACGTAAATGCCGATCGCAACAAACGCGGCAAGTCCTGGAGCAGATCGCTGCAAGCTTCGTAATTGGGATTCACGTTGAGCCAGGTAGTCAAGTGACAATCGGTCGCCCAATTGCCAGTACGCGATGGCTGCGATAACGGCTACAACTACCAGTGCAACTGGCTTCCCCCACGTCTTGCGGACTTTCGGCGACCCTTCCTGAGGTTCACTCAATCCGCCGCTGGGACTTTTTTCTGATGGGTTCGATGGATTCAATCGATTCATGGTGCAGAAGTCTGATGCTTTGAGAAGTGTCTCGCTTGATACCCGTGGCCAGGCCATTCGTCCTGGAAGGAGGTCCGGCGAGTGTTCCTCTGACGCACTCCATACGCAATCATTACGGAATGATTCGTGATGTAGTGAAAGAACGTCCAGATTCTGGAGAATTTAAAGTAAGGAGGTTGCGGCTGGTGCATCAAAGAATCTGTCGGCGTCTATCGCTCAATCGCATTTCAAGCTATTGATTTAGCGAGCCGCAAAGCGTTGGCTGCGGGTAAATGTCAGAAAACAAAAGGAAAACACCCGCGGCTAGCGCATTGTGGCTCAGTCTTGTGACCAATTTAACAGCCTGATAGACGTCAAGCAGGTGTGCGTTTATTGCGGCCTTGCTTCTCTCACCCAAAGCTGTTGTGGCAGCGGATGTGATAGTTGGCATCGACTTAAGAAGATCGCAGCATGGTGACCGGAAGGAAACGCACAAAAATCTGCGGCGGCCGGGGCTGGTCGTTTCAGCTTTTTGGAATATGACAGGGGATTGTATGACCAAAAACGTTAATGAAAGCCCGTAAGAATCAGAAAGCTGCTTCATCAAACTGAACCAAATAGTCGCGTTCAACAGAAACCACTCGCACGTTCCTTCCGCCAGAATCAAGAAGACCTCTCATGGAAAGTACGACAACCAATCCAACTCACACTGCAGAATCCAGCGTGTATGAACGTTACGCGGCTGCAGCTCAGGCCGTCGAAGCTGCACTTTGCTGTCCTGTTTCTTATTCAAATGCTGAATATCTGGCGGCGATTCCGGCGGAGATCATTGAACGAGATTATGGCTGCGGCGATCCGACTCCATACATTAATGCGGGTGAGACAGTTCTGGATCTTGGTTCGGGCGGCGGAAAGCTCTGTTTCATCGCTTCGCAGATTGTTGGTTCCGCTGGCCGAGTGATCGGCGTGGATTGCAATCGTGAGATGCTGTCCCTTGCACGAAAACACGCTCCGACCGTTGCCACCAATGTTGGGTTTGCGAATGTCGATTTCCGGTACGGTCTGATTCAGGATTTGCGGCTTAGTCTGGAAAAGCTTGAGAGCGAACTGGATGGAGCTCCGATTCAGGATGCGTCGGGCTATCTGCGGCTTAGAAATCTTGAGGAACAATTGCGTGCCGAGCATCCGCTTGTTGAGAGCGACTCAATCGATTGCGTGATTTCAAACTGTGTCTTGAACCTTGTCCGGCAGGCTGATCGAC
Organism: uncultured Planctomycetaceae bacterium; assembly: GCA_903823635.1. Lineage (GTDB taxonomy): Bacteria > Planctomycetota > Planctomycetia > Planctomycetales > Planctomycetaceae > SXXK01. Next base: position 6,411 of record CAIJTV010001379.1, on the reverse strand, counting down.
GTCAATTGTTCGCCGAAATCTTTCGAGTGCTCAAGCGAGGCGGCCGGGCAGCAATCAGTGATATCGTATCTGATGAATCCGTTCCTGATCATTTGACCAAGGACCCGACGCTTTGGTCCGGATGCCTGTCCGGCGCGTTTCGTGAAGACGAGTTTCTGCAAGCGTTCCAGGACGCAGGTTTCTATGGGATGCAGATTGCAAAGCGTCAAAGTGAACCGTGGCAAACGATTGAGGGAATTGAGTTTCGATCGATGACTGTGGTGGCTTATAAGGGTAAACAAGGTCCTTGCCTTGAACGCAAACAAGCCGTTGTTTATCGAGGTCCATTCAAGACCGTTCGAGATGACGACGGTCATATTTACCACCGCGGCTTGCGGACGGCCGTCTGCGACAAGACGTTCCAGCTCTTGAACAAAGCGCCATACGATGGATCATTCACTCCCATTGAGCCGATGGAAGCTATTGCGCTCGATGACGCGGTCGCCTTTGACTGCCATCGCAGCCAGTTACGCGATCCGAGGGAGACCAAGGGACTCGAATACAATGCGACCACCGAAGCGTCCGGACCTAACTGCGCAACAGATGGGGTTTGTTGCTAGATTGGGTGGCTGCGGTTTTCCGTTTGCCATGAAAAACCGTTGGCAGTACGCCATAGCAAATTTGAATCATTAGTTTTTCAACATCGAAAAGAACGTAATATGGCCCAGGCGTCGCTGACAAAACGACAAAGCTTGCTTGCTCTCGCCAGCGAGCAGTTGCGAGTTCTGGAATCCAATGAATCCATCCCGAGATTTAATGACGTCCTTTCATCACACGGCCTTGGTGAACTGTCTGCGACTGGCATCGACGTATTGCAAATCAACGTTGGCAAAGTTTGCAATCAGACATGCACTCACTGCCATGTCGATGCCGGGCCCGATCGTCGCGAGAGCATGTCGGAAGAGATCGCATCCGAGTGTCTTCGAGTTTTGAAACTGGCACAGATCCTGACGCTTGATATCACGGGAGGTGCGCCAGAGATGAATCCTCAGTTTCGACGGCTTGTGACCGAAGCCGCCTCGATGGGGAAACGCATCATCGATCGCTGCAATTTAACCATCCTGCTCGCACCTGGGTTTGATGACCTGCCAGACTTCCTGGCCGCCAATCAGGTCGAGATCGTGGCATCGCTGCCGTGTTATCTGGAAGAAAACGTCGATAAGCAGCGTGGCAATGACGTCTTCCGGCGATCAATAGAGGCCTTGGTACGATTGAACCGACTGGGGTACGGTCTGCCGGGTTCGTCGCTGCCGTTGTCACTCGTTTACAACCCCGTTGGATTCTCACTGCCGCCTTCGCAGGCGAAGTTGGAGGCAGACTATCGTCGCGAACTCAGGAGTCGTTACGGAATCGAATTCACTCAACTGTTCACCATCACCAATATGCCCATCAGTCGTTTTCTTGATGACCTGTTGACGGCCGGGCGTTATGACGAGTACATGAACAAGCTCTTGAATGCATTCAACGCTTCGACGCTCGACGGAGTTATGTGTCGCTCGATGCTTTCCGTGGATTGGCAGGGCAACCTTTTCGATTGCGACTTCAATCAAATGCTGGGACTAGGACTAAAGCCCGGAGTGCCGGGTCACATTCGCGATCTCAATGAATCCACTCTGACGGTTATTCGCAATCGTAAAATTGCCACGGCCCGTCATTGTTTGGGATGCACGGCAGGTGCTGGCTCAAGTTGTCAGGGAAGCCTTCAGAAGTAGGCTTCAGCTCTGCGCGAAATCAAGTGCACGAGCGACTGGGGTGAAGCTGTATTAACTCCGCTTCGGCCTTCACGGAGGTCGTTGTGATTCACCGCGAAGCGGTTTAGGAAGTTAGCCGGTGGTCAGCGCAGCGCCAACCACCGGTTTGCGGCGAATCCTGCGATTGCACCCTGAAATGGGTGCCAGAATCGTGGTTTCTGTCATCCCTTCAGGATGAGTTTGCAACGCGTTCGGTCACCGGTGGTGCGTCTGTCGGCGACCACCGGCTAATTTCTGCCATCCATTCAGGATTGATCGCAGGGATTTCCAACTGCCATGCTCGCGTACATGATTTCGCGTTGAACCGGTTTTGTTAGTGCCCAAACCGAAACGTCAGCGAGACGATTCGCAGCGGTCGAACTGCTTTCAATCTTCTCGCTGACGCGAAGTCTTCATAGAGAAACATGAGCCCCAGTCTATTTGGCAGAAGCAAACATCATTGAAAACTCGCCATACCCCTGCGACTCAAGTTCGTCTGCGGGCACGAAACGCAGGGCTGCGGAATTCATGCAATAACGCAGTCCGGTTGGCTTCGGCCCATCATCAAAGACATGCCCCAGATGAGAATCGCCGTGCTTCGAACGAACTTCCGTCCGCTGCATAAAAAGATGACCGTCCGTCTTTTCGACAACGCTGCCTTCACTGATAGGACGATAGAACGACGGCCATCCTGTTCCAGATTTGAACATGTGACGTGAACTGAACAACGGCTCCCCGGTAACAACGTCGACGTAGATTCCATCGGCCGTATTGTTCCAGTACTCATTGTCGAACGGGGGCTCGGTGCCCTCCTGCTGAGTCACCTTGTATTGAATTGCCGTCAGAGTTGTTCGCAATACGGCATCGGACGGTTTCGTGTATTCTCGGTCTTCGCCCCTGGCTGATGTCATTGTCATCTCCCCATTTTTCTCGGGAACCATGTAGTTGCGATCGGCGCCCCAAACTTCGTTGATGAAATCTTCACGGCCCGATCCAAGACGACAAGCTTCGTATCGAACAGGATTCTTCTTGTAAAAATCCTGGTGATATTCTTCAGCTGGATAAAACACGCCGGCCAGACGAATCGACGTTTTGATTGGTCGTTTGAATCTTCCGGACTTCTCAAGGTTGCCCTTGGATGCTTCAGCCGTCTGCTGTTGTTCTTCCCCTGAAACGAAGATCACGGGAATGTAGGAACCCCTCGGTCGACGAACTGACCACCATTATCTGTAGGGTCAACATTTCGCCAGAAGACCTCGAGGAGATCGTTGTATGCGATTCGACGTGAGTCATAGGTTACCTGAATCGCTTCCACGTGACCGGTATCAGAATGCGAGACGTCCTTATACGTTGGATTCTTCAACCGACCACCGGTGTAGCCGGATTCAACTTTGATAACACCCGGAAGTTTTTCGAACGTACGCTCTATGCTCCAGAAACAGCCACCGGCAAACACAGCAGTCTGAACGAACTGCTGGGGAACCATCTCGTTCGCCTCGCTTTTAATTTGTTCCTGCGATCGAAAGACTTGAAGTGAGCCGACGCTCAATGCAACACACAGAACAGACAAAAGTCGTTTACGTAACATTGTAGTTTCCTCACTCACCACCAAACCAGAAAACAAACGTCAACGGCATTAAGACGTCGTTGCCACAAGTTGTCTTACGTGAAATGGCTGTGCACGGGAGAACTGCATTCCGGCCAAATTCGAGGTAAGAAATGCATCACTTGTTGCGTCAGAAGGATGTTCCGCAGAAAAGTCGAATAAGAAGCAGTCAATCAGTGTCACAAGGCTTAATCCATGATCAACCCGGAATGGTTTCCCACGCCGGTTTGAGGCCCCACCTGACGACGAATTCAACTTGCCTGATACGTGGTGCGTTTTTTTTCGGCTGAAGTACAGAGCTCCGCACGAAGTCTCTGCTGCCTGAGTCAGTGATCGATGGAGTAAGCAATGAACATCAGCAGTCTTCAGCTTGAGCGTCAATTATTTGAGTCCAGCGCTGGGCAGGCGGTCTTTGATGCGCTCGTTCAGGCAAACGTCGATCTGCGAACTGTTTCACTGGAGCTTGTCAAAGACATGCTTCAGCAGGAGTACACGCTGCGTCGAAAGATGGGGTACGCATATTCGGAACTCGCCTATGCTTAGGACAGGCGTCGAAACAACTGTCGGAGCAGCACGACGACGCCTGGGGAGTTTCTCTGTGCGTAGGATGTGACAAGCGGAGCGCGGGTCCACCAGCACCAGGACACGGTGTGTCTTCAAATGCATCGTGTTGGCTATCTGAGCACGACTGGAACTCTCGTCGTTGAATGGACGATTCTTCCGAGAGCAACACATTCACTCGAAACAGAATGCTGTCAGGTAGCTTGCTCAGCACTTTCCGTCATCAGGAAGATATGCACGTGCCACGCAGGAACGTTGAGATAGAGACCGTGCTCAGCGAGATCATCTCCATCACGCACAAGGCTCTCTTGCGTCAGTTGATCGTTTAGAGTCCAGTGGCGTCCATTCAAATCCGCCCATGGTAACCTCACAAACGTCTGAGCGGATCCCGGTCCGTAGTTCACGGAGATCAACCAGCGTTCATCTGAGTGTTCCCAGGAGAATGAAACAAACTGGCGGAACGTCGGATTGGCTTCCCATTCAGGAATACACTCCAGCAACGACCATGATCCTTCACGAAACGCTTTTGATCGGAGACAAGTCAGCAAGCTCTTGTAAAGTTCCTGAATCGCTGGATCTGGAGTCTCCGCAGCACGCCTGGAGATGTGCATAGAAACTCGATGCTTACGCCCTTCAAACTGTCCTTCATGAAATAGACGAAGGCCGGGCGAAAGATAGGTTATTGTCGCTGCCGCAAGGTATTGAGGCCTTGAGAACATCGACGCGGCACGTGGCTCGTCGTGATTCTCAAGAAAGCGACAACAGCGTTGCTGAAACAGAAGATCAGCCATGAGATGGTCTCGCACCGCTCCACCGTCGAATGACAACATGCGGTCATAGAGCCGCTTGTCATAAGTGAAATCAAAGCCTTGCTGCTGCAACTCCCATTCGAGATCCCAATAGACCTCAGCCATGAAGACAAAGTCCGCATGCTGACGTCGCACGGACTGAATAGCCTCCGGCCAGAAGCAAACTTCGGTCGGTGCAATTCCATCTGCAGGAACAGATTTGTTTCCCCATGTTTTGGCGATAATGTCTGGCAGCAGGAGCATCGCCATATCGCAACGCACGCCATCACATTGATCCGCGATGTTATGCAGGACTTGCCGCTGGATGTCATGAAGTTCTTTGCAGCGGTAGTTGAGTTGCAGAGTGTCAACCCATCCGCCGTAATAAGGATCCCTGCCGTGCGCTAATATTCGCGGTCCGTGCTTCGTCACGACCTGAACATAGTTTTGTGGCTCAGCTTCGAGATCGGATTCAATCCCGTTTACGTAGTACTCAGGATGTTCCACGACCCACGGATGATCCGGAGCCGTATGATTAGGAACGAAATCGGTCATGAGTCGAATACCGCGCTGAGCAAGCCGTTTCCGAAGGTGCGCCAACGCGGCCCGGCCACCAAAATCCGGATGAACTTCATAGGCGCAAACGGCAAATGGAGACCCGCAAATATCCGACTCTTCCAGATCCGGAAGATCCTTCTTGCACTCCTCGCGCCAGACCGGATTGGTTCTTGAGATCTCTCGTGCTGCTGCTCCCGTGGTCCAGACCCCAAGTGACCAGAACCAGTTGAAGCCATTTGTTTCCAGAAGATCAAGAAGCTCCTCCGGGATGTCCTTCAGAGTCACCGGCCGTCCAAGATGACCAGCAAGCTCCTGAAGACAAACACGAGTATTAAACTGAAACAGAAGTGGGTACCTGGAGGACGACATTGAAAACTCCTGAGGCTGCTTCCGCCTCACTAACGTGACAAATGCGAGATTGCACCTGCTGTTGGTCTCCAAAGTGTAGCGTCGCTTGTAGATGGGAAGTTTACAGATCAATCTCATTAATTCTCAGATTACAACCGACTACGCAAAATCGGAAAAACGATATCCAGTACCGCGAACAGTGTGGATGTATGTCGGCTTGTCGGGATCATCCCCAATCTTCTGCCGAAGTTTTCCTATATGCACATCAATGACTCTGTCGACAACAAGCACGCCGGTTGGATACAACCGGTCGAGCATTTCACGCCGGAGGAAAACTCGACCGGGCGAATTGAAAAGCGTTGACAGAAGAGTGAATTCTATTGGCGTCAGCTCGAGTGAGTTTCCATTGAGGGCAAATCGACGCTTTTTGATGTCGAAAGTCAATCCGCAGAATTCGATCCCTGCTGAGGGGCGGGGACAGGAAAGCACCTGCGATCGTCGCAATAGCGCTTTGACACGGGCCACTAATTCACGTGGGCTAAAAGGCTTCGCAACGAAATCATCAGCACCCAACCCCAGCCCCAGAACTCGATCCACTTCTGCGGCACGCGCAGACAGAATCAAAATCGGAACATTTGACTCCCGTCGTATTTCTTCACAGATCCTCAGGCCATCGATTCTGGGCAGGATTACATCCAGGATTACCAATTGTGGCCTGCTGGCACGAAACAATTCCAAACCCAACTGCCCATCAGAAGCTGAAACTGTCGCAAAGGACTCT
>CAIJTV010001378.1:0-3577 GCA_903823635.1 uncultured Planctomycetaceae bacterium | reverse complement strand
GCTATTTGTTCTTCTGTGAGACTCATCGGGTAGAGGGCCACTTCGTCCATCGCACCGGAGTACTGTCGCCAGTTGGACGCTGGATTGAGCTGACCAGCCAGAAGCCGATACGAACCGGGGCCATTCGCATCGCTGAGATCCACACGTCTGGCCAGCTGGCCGTTGTAGTACAGGGCCATGCTGGCAGACTGTTTCACGGCGACAATATGCTGCCACTGATGGGGCGTGCAAATGCCTTTCGAGAACGCATTGGTTCCCAGCTTCCATTGTTGTTCCGGAGGATTCCGGTGAAGAAACCTGATGGCCCCTGGCTCATGGATCAGAAATGTCTCGGTGGCGATTTCGATCACATTCAGATGAGTGCGAGCGTCCGGTTCACTTTCCGGAAAGATCCCCAGGCACGTGGAATGTGACAGGTCATCCGGTCGAATCCACAGCTCGATGGAATAGTCGCCGGCGTTGAGATTCGGAAGGCTTTCGTCGGTGCGAAAGAATCGCGAAGCCTTCGTTCGGCGGAATCGTGCGCAGCCCTCGGCAATGCGGAGCCCTTCAGGTTCCGATTCGGCTGCATACACAATCGCAGGCCACTGTTCGCTGACTTCGTTCCGAATTCGATTCTGGTCTGATTGTTCGAACCGCCAATAAATGAGTGGGCGACAGTCGAGGACGGACTGAACATACTTGTCTGACACTGACAGGGGCGTTTCCGGGATGGCACGCAGTTGTGACATTGGCTCGGACTCCCGGCCCATCTCCGTAAGTTTCAGCTCATCCCTGTCGACACGTACAACTCTGGAATCGTTAACGCGTTCGCTGAGAAGCGTGCTGCCGTCATCGCCAAGTAGTGAGAGCTCCACTTCCCCGCTGATCACTTCGACTTCTGTATTGCCGGAACTATCAATCTCCACAGCGAACTCAGTGCCCAGATCGACGACCGCCGCGCTGGGTGTATTCAGCACAAATCCTCGCGCGCGTTCGGGAACATTTGCGGCCGCCTGACCGGAGAAAATGGTCGCCGCGCTGCTGGATTCTATTCGGAACTCCGCTGGCCCCGTCAGCCCAACCACAGCGCCGCTGATGAATTCAATCTGCATGTAACCCTGGTCCAGCTTCAGCATGCCGGGTCTGAAGCGAAACCCGGCCACAAGAGGACCTGGCGTCTGCCCATCCGTCATCACCAGCACAGCCGCATCCTGCGCATTCGCACTTTCGTCGGCAAGAAAACGCGTGCCTGCTTCATCAGCAACCAATGGAGCAGCGTTCGGCGAAGGATTACTGTTGACTGCGGTTAAAACGTAAACGACATCTGTCTGACTTACGGATGGCCAGATAGCTGCGAGCATCGCGGCAACAATGGCGGCGAGACAGCTCCAGATGATGGTACGAGAGGTCCATGCGGTTCGATTCCTGGCCTCCGCAGCCGTGCGCCGCATGGAGACTTCCGAGAGCTCATCGTAGAGGCATGCATTAAGGTCGGCCATTCGGACATAATGCTGTCGAAACGCTGCGTCAGAACGCAGCCGCTCGTCGAAGGCGGCAAACTCAGCTTCTGTCAGTCGTTCATCAAAGCGACGCAGAATCAGATCCTCGCTTTCAGGATCCGGCACCCATGGCTCAGGCATTAGTCAACTCCATTTCACAAGTTACTCGAGTGTCGCGTCTCGTGTTTCCGTTCGTGGTCCCGGCTTTTTCAGTGCCTTGAAAACAATTTATCGATACGGGATATGAAGAAATGTCTGTCAGAATGGTGTCGTTCGTTGGGTTTCTGCTTTTGCTGACGTCGCTGCCCGGCTGTGGAGGAACAGATTTCGGTGAGATCGGAAAAATCAGCGGAACGATTACGCTGAATGGAGAGAAGATTGCCACCGGAACCAAGGTCATCTTTATGAAGATGGACACAGGTTATGCTGGCTTCGGATTTACCAAAGAAGAAGGAAAGTATTCCATTGAATGGCATCGGGAGGGAAAGGTGTTTGATGGACTTCCGATTGGTACGTATAACGTGCTGGTGGAACCACCGGGCACCGTCGATGTCGAATCGCTCAGTGCGGATGAAATGCTTGCCGGAGTTAGCAACGAGGCTGCTCCGGCGCCGACCTTCGACAAGAAGTATACTCAGCTTGCTACAAGCGGGCTGGAGTTTACGATTGTTGCCGGTGATAACGTGTGTGACATTCCGCTGAAGTAGCTTCCGGACCTCATTCGTGGGATCTCCCGCCAGTGAGATTTGTGTTTGGCGTTTTCATGTCTTGCAGATGTTTGTGTTGCCGATGTTTGTCAGTCGGAGGCTCGAGCCGGAATAATGTTCCGGCTCGGTTCATTTCCGGCATTGTTGGTGTCGGTGATCTTCCTGTTGACCCTGTTACCGTTCATGGGGTTGTTCCATGTGGCGAAGTGATCTGATGCTCTGCCCTCCACCACAAGTTGCTGCGGTGGCCGCTCTGATTTTTCTGACATGCGGGCCAACTGTCTGCGCGGAAGAGATTCTTTACAACCGGGATGTGCGAGCCATTCTTTCGGAGAACTGCTTCGCCTGTCATGGGTTTGACCATGCGACTCGCGAAGCCGGGCTCAGGCTCGACACTCCGGAAGGTGCCGCTGCGAAGCTCGAATCGGGCATAGTGGCGATTAAGCCCGGCAGTCCGGAAGAAAGTGAGCTCATACGTCGGATCCTGTCATCGGATCATGGCGAAATGATGCCTCCGGAAGAGACGGGTAAACGGCTGACGAAGGAACAGATTCGCATTCTCTCGTCGTGGATTGAGCAGGGAGCCAAGTATGAAAAGCACTGGGCCTTCCTGAAGCCGGTCAAGGCTGAGTTGCCTGTGTCACCTATAAATCGAACGGGCATTCAGCAGAGTGCGGAATCCGCTGAGACCTCGATTGATCTGTTAATAAAGGCGCTGCTGGCAGAGAAGAATCTTCAGCCATCGCCAGAGGCCGATCGGATCACGCTGCTGCGGCGAGTCAGTCTGGACCTGACGGGTCTTCCGCCCTCGCTGTCAGAAGTCGACGACTTTCTGAAAGAATCAGAGACGGACCCGGAGGCGGCTTATGAAAAGGTTGTGGATCGGCTTCTGCAAAGTCCGGCTCACGGTGAACGCTGGGGACGCTGGTGGCTGGATCAGGCTCGCTATGCGGACAGCAATGGCTATTCGGTCGATGCTCCACGACAGATCTGGAAGTACCGTGACTGGGTTGTGAATGCCCTGAATCGCGATATGCCGTTTGATCAGTTTACGACTGAACAACTGGCGGGCGACCTGCTGCCGGAAGCCACCGATGATCAGCGTATTGCGACCGGCTTTCATCGCAACACTCAGATCAATCAGGAAGGCGGTATTGATCCGGAGCAGTTCCGAATCGACAGCATCTTCGATCGCGTTGCTACCACGGGCACGGTCTGGATGGGACTCACGATCGGATGTGCTCAGTGCCATGATCACAAGTTTGATCCGATCCTGCAGAAAGAGTACTACCAGCTCTTTGCGTTCTTCAACAATCAGGACGAGCCGACTCTGACGGTTTACGATTCCGGAATCGATGCCCCAGCGCTGACGAAGGAAAAGAAGAGTCT